>NZ_JASLCN010000402.1 GCF_030151805.1 Fluviicola sp. | reverse complement strand
ACTGAATATACCAGCGCCTACTATAGCAGCTATACCAAATAGTGTGAGATCTCTAACTCCCAGAACTTACTACCTTATGAAGGACGTAATATTACGTCTGGCTTAGTTCGTATTTTACTTTTCCGTAACCATCTGTATTTTAAAGCTAAAAGATGTGGACTTTATTGAAACGCAAAGAATGAGCAATGAATTCCTCGTACTCTTTGTGTCTTCACGATAATCTACAAGCTATTCAACAACATACAAAACTACCAAACAAAGCGGTAGAATCAAAAAATAAAACATCGCCGCATTCCAAACAAACACATGATACTTCGAAATCCCTTTCTTCTTGCTCAAACGAATCGAAATCCAGGCCATGAGAAACGGAGCAACAAAAAACAGGAAAACCATTCCTAATAAAGCCACTCCGGACCAACCCCAGAACAAAGCCGATAAGAAAACAACAAACAAAGTTCCGTAAATCCATAAAATTCCGAAAAGTTCTTCAACCGGAGCATTGGCTACTTTTTCCCTTTTCATTTTCTCACAGAGATACAAAAATCCGATCAACCCGCAAATGGGCAGAATGAAGTAAATAGCTGCAACACTGATGATTTCCAAGGCTGTCATCCGATCTGTTTTTATTTCGATTAATGAAAAAGCGGAAGTTTTATTGTCCGGAGATTCATTTTAACGATTCAAAAAAAGGTCGCTTACTTTTCAGATTTTTGAATACAGACCCGGGCCTTTGTACCTTGTATGACGTCTTCTTCTGTTATCGAACAAACAAAATTTTTCGGTGTTCAGGCAATTTGCATTTGAAAGTAAATCAGCATACTAATGGGGTAAAGACAGATGGCTAAAAGTTTCTCCTTCCATGTTTCTTCTTTTCCTGTGAAAAAAAGACCTAACAGGAGAATAACAAAGTTGATAATTGAGCCGAAGAAAAGAAAAAAACCGATCAATATAATTCCTTCATCGTCATGAATTCCTCCGGAATAATTTACTGTCAGATAACCATTGAAAACTGCGCATACAATCAGAAGTAAACTTTTATACAGGATTTTTAAATTTTCAGTAAAAAAGACGATTAATCCGCAGCTGATGCCTAAAGCTAAGGGAGTGCTTAATATTCCGTTCGGAGGAAAATAATGTCCGATGTACCCGTTCAAAAGAATGATTATTCCGGCAATGAAAAAAATGAGCGCATTTTTCATGTTTAATCAGGTGTTAATATGTTCAGATTCATTACGAATGTAGCGATTCTTTCGTTGATCTCGATATACTATGTATTCGCGATTGAAAGACACTGTATTTCAATCCTGTCATCAAGCTCAGAAACCATTAAATTCGTATTCCGATTTCTATCGGAGCGCAATTCGTAATTAATTTTACTAATTATTGTTTACCTTTTCATTTTTGCCACATTAGAATCAAAATGCCTTCATGATTGAACCTAAAAACATACAACAGGAATTGAAACAGCTCTATCGGAAATGGCCGGATGTCCGGAAATTTCTGAAAACGTTGGGCTGCGATTCGCTGAGTGCGGAAGATATTTTTCAGGAAGCGTTGTTGATCTACGTTCGGAAAAGAGAATCCTCCGACTTTGAATTGACAGTAGAACCTTTTTTCTACGTGCGCAATACCTGCAAGTTATTGTGGTACAATCAGGCCCGAAAAGAACAAAAGAGCGGAACAACCGAATTGCAAATGGAACTTCCTGCGCAGGAAGATCAATGGATGGAAAAAGAAATGAAGATTCGGGAAGTGGAATCCACGTTAGGGAAATTGGGGGCTCAATGCCAGGAATTATTGCAGTTGTTTTACGGGTTGGGATGGAATATGGTGGATATTGCCAAGAAAATCGGTTTGCGAAACGACAAAGTTGCGAAGGCACAGAAATACCGTTGTTTGCAAAAGGCAAAGGAATTGATCAATGAAAATGAATTACAGGTTGAACCAATTAAATTTTAAGGCATGGAAACGAATTGGAATCAACTGATCGAGCGCTATCTGCAAAATGAACTTTCGGAAGAAGGAAAAATCGCTTTTGAACAGGAATTGGCCGGAAACGAAGCTTTAAGAGAAGAATTGGAACTGCATCAACTGGTTCAGTCAGCAGCAAAAAGAGCTTCACAACGGGTAATGGTTCAGCAGGCAGGAAAATCGTATTTCCGGAATCTGCGGATCAAACAATTTACAATTGCGGGTATTCTCACAATTACCGCAACAGTAGGAATTGTTTATTGGGTTCAAAATGAAAAAACAGAAGATAAATCACACCAAATCAATCAATCGGAAGCAATAAGGGATAAGCAGGACAATCCGGCTTTATCAGCAGACGAATCAACAAATCAGCCAAACCTTTCAGGAGATAAAAGTTCACTTATTCACTCTTCTGACAGTTGTTCTGACCGGTTGACAGATTCGAAAATTTCCACCATGTCGAACCTGAAAAAAGCAACTGTTTTTAATGAGAATCAACGAACTGCTGAAAACGGTTCCGTGAAATCCGTTCCGGGAAAAATCAAAGCCGATTCGGTGTTCCAGCCAAAACCTACAACAGTTGTCCTGGGTTATACGGAGGATAAACTGCATGCAAAAGAAACCGAAACAAAAGGGCTTCCGGAATGGACGAAAAAGTACGACAGCATTGGCAAGTTTAATGATTTATATTGCGGATATGCCCTGGTAATGGACAAAGCGAAGTTTGGTTTTGTAGACAATAACGGAAAGGTTTTCATTCCGCTGGTTTACGATCAGATTGTTGTCACTACAAATATCAAAACCTCTAAGCAGAAGAACAAACGTCAGAAAAAGAAAATTTTGTATATCCCGAAGCGCTCAGGAAAAGATGTGAAAGATTGTGAGGAAGAAAGTCTTTAAATTGACTGTAAGATTATGTTAGAACGAGTTAACATTCGGAACTCGGCATTCGTAATTCGTAATTATTTTTATTTCGTCGAATGACACATCACTTGTTTTCGAAGCGTTTCACTGTCTGTCTGATGTTCGGTGCGCTGATTCGTTTCAATCTTCGGACTTAAATAAGGAATTCCAAGATTGGTTCCGCGCAGAATGACCAGAATTCCGATCAGGGTGAGTAAATACGGATAGACAGGTGTTAATTTACCCCGGAAAGATTGCCCCATTTTTTGCGCGAAGAACCCCACACTAATCATTCCCGGAAGTGTTCCCAAACCGAAAAAGCTCATTCCCAATGCGGTTTCCCAGGGATTCGAAGCGAGCAGGGAAGAGGCCAGCGCTAAAAAAATCATTCCGCAGGGAAGCAAACCGTTCAGTAAACCGATGAGAAATAAACGGAAAGTACCTTGCTGTTTGAGCAGGGAACCCATTTTACGGGAAGTCCATTGATTCAAGGTTTGATTTCTGAATTCCAGTTTATTGATCCATTGTCGTCGCCAGGCAAGAACAATCAGAGTCAATCCGAATAAGATGCTCCCGATTTGAAAGAAGCGGAAAATCCCGAGAGAAAACCCAATTGCTCCCAAAATGAGTCCGAGCAAAGTATACGTTGCAATTCGACCCATGTTGTTGGAAAGAATTCCCCAAATGAGTGTTTTATTGGATTGTCTGTTCAGAGGCAAAGCCATGGAGATCGGTCCGCACATCGTCATGCAGTGAAACGAACTTGCCAGTCCCAGGAGAAACAAACTCAGGTAAAATGTCATAATACAAGTTGTTGACTCATTTGATATGTTTTTCCTTGATACATTCCGGAAACAGTGCAGTTGAATTGTCCTTTTTCAATGTGTTTCAGCGGAATTTTTACCTGTTCCCGCGCATCAACCGTCAATTCGATGTCCTGATCCTTGTTATTTGGTCGTTGCAGCTGAATACTGGCTTTCCCGGTTTGAAAATCAGCTGGAAAACGCAGAAACAAGGTATCTGCTTTCGGTTCGATTTCAATCACTTTTTGCGCATTCAGATAATTCGATTCGGCATCGTATTGTTTGTTGTATTCCAATTCCTGCTGGTAATAATCTTCCCGTACCAGATCAATATCCTGGCGCATCATAATGGTCACTAATGTGATGATAAATGCCATAAACAGCGCCATCCCGATTACAATTCCCTTTCCCCAATTCATAGTTTTATTCTTTAATTTCAAATGTTCAAATGTATTTTACATAAACAACTTTTCAATTCTCCATTTTGAATTCTCCATTCTCCATTGAACTTTTTAAACATCCTCTAAAAACTTGGCCCGATCAACTTAATCGAAACCCGGTCAATTTCTTCTCCGTTTCCAATCACAATCACATCTATTTTCTTCGTTCCATGCTCGATCACTTGATACGGAAAGCGTGCAATGAAACGCTCCCGGAGATGTTTTTCACCCTTTAAAGTAATTTGATCACTCGCAATTTGAAACGTTACCTCCGGATCCGATGAAAGCAAGTTCACCTTAAAAGCATGTTTTGTTTTGTTGGTCAGATCAATTTCAAAAATGTTGGTAATGTGATTTTCTTCGTCAATCTGGAAGGTGGAACCACGCTGACGGAGGATCGTCGTACTGAAATCTGAGCGATTTATAAGCAGAACGGTCAAAACACCGATTAAAATCACCAAAACTGCCGTGTAGGAAATCACGCGTCTGGTCCATTGAAACCGGGTACGGTTCACAATTCCATTTTCAGAAACAAAACGAATCAGGCCGCGCTCCAAACCAACTCCGTC
>NZ_JASLCN010000106.1 GCF_030151805.1 Fluviicola sp. | reverse complement strand
TTTGATTACAAGCCTGCTTCCGGATTGAAAGGAGGAACCAAACGATATTTTAAACGGAAATTCCAGTTTGATTTTTTCCCAGCGGCCTTTTACCAGGTTGAATCGGCTCAAACGACCGATCGTCAAAACAATGATTGTTCCGGTGAATATAGCAGAAGATACAATTGCTTCGATACTCCATTCTAATGAGTGATCCCACAGAGTCAATAAAAATTGAGCAGCAAAGATGATCCCGTAATAGATCAGTAATCGTTTGAAAACAAAAGAAGAATCGATGATTTCCCTGTAACTGAAATACGGAGAATTATTGATGGAATTATTCAGAATGACCGCAAAAACAGAAATCGTTACTAAAAAGTAGAGAATGGTAAAAATCCACCCGATTTGATTCAGTGGCGGGTACATCAGGAAGAAATCATAGATTCCGTGCGCCAGGGAAGCCAAAAGGAAGCAAATCACAATGGTGAAAAACGTGTTTTTAGTCCGTTTAAACCGGAACAAAATGATTCCGTAAGCAACGATCGAAGTATCGAACATGTGGCCGACAGTTGAAAGAATTGCACGGCCGTGGATGATTTCCGGACCACTTCTACTAAAGTACATGACATGCTCCACGGCGGAAAAACCGAGTGCGCAAACAGAAACATACATCAGGTAATCTATCGGCTCTTTTAAATGAGATCTGAAGAGTAGGAAGAAGACCAGGAAAGCACAGAGTTTGGAAAATTCTTCAAGCATTCCTACCTGGAAAATCGCAAATGCAAGATCATTCAGAAGATTCCCGTTAATGTCCAAACTGATTCCGTTCAGAAGGTATTCATGTGCTCCGAAAACAACAAACACGGAACTTCCGCCTAAAAGAAAGGCAATCACTACATGAATCAGGCTGTTTTTGTGGTGAATATCAATCAAACGAAAGTAATCCACCCAAATCCAGGCGATGAACAATGAAATAAGTGAGTAGGTTAGTACTAAAATCACCCTATTTCAGATTTAAGAGTTCCTGCCACTTAAATGAAGTAGGACCGCAGCTCACTTTTAAACCATCCAACTGCTTATTGAGTCTGTCGATGATCATTTTAGCTTCTTCTCGTGTCATGTAAGTTCCTGCCAGCACATTCAATTCGGCTTTCAGTTTTTGAATAATGGAAGCAGTTCTCAGCGCCGATAAATAATCGTTTCCACTTAAATGGTATTTATTTAATTCGGTTTGAATAGATTCATTACTTGCTTTCAGATTGGTTTTTACCGGATCTGTAAAGGTGTTTATTTCCAACTGAATTCCCCTGTTCAGGAAGATATTGACTTCAGTAGAACGCAAACGCAGATTGGAAGAGTCCATTTTCGAGCGCAGGCGTTCCGCATCGGTTCCACCCTGGTATGCATTCCATTCGGTACGGTCAGTTGCCCTGACAACATTCGAACCATTCCATTTTCCAACACCTTGTCCGCGGGCAATTGCTTCAAAATGAAGTTTTTTGTCTAAAAGTGCTTCGAAAAACTGCCGGATAGAAACACTGTCGGAAGCATTTAAAAGCGTATTGTTTAATTCCCACTTGTTGGATTCGAATTGATCTACCAAATTCAGCTGCACGCGCGCATCAAATCCGGGTTTTGAATCCACCAGGTTGACATGTAGCATGACTTCGTCCGCATTATCGGAAAGTGGTCCATCAGGAATAGCGATCAGACGCACTTCGAATGGCGTTTTTAAAGTATCAGCCGGGAAAGTGAATTCCTGGGTATACAGATCGAAAGTAGCGGAATCAGAAAACGTGTAAAAACCATCCTTTTCCGTGTATTCTACCCAATGATAACCCATTGCTGTTCTGTAGGTATCCAATCTTCGCTGGTAAATAGCCAGTAAGTCAATTGCAGCTTGTTTTTCGATCTCCAGTTCGGCGATGATTCTTTTGTAGCGATCGTATTCCCCGTAAAGAAAAACGATTCCGGTTTGTTTCTTTCTGCGTGTTTTTTTATCCGAATACGTTTTAGGCTGTGCATTGAATTCGCCTCCACCCTTATTTTTCTTCATTGATTTTTTGCGGGCTCTTTTTACCGAATTCGGAACTTTTGAACTGGTAATGATGGTTCCTTGCGTAACGTCCGAGTAGCTGTGTTCTTTCTCGTTGATCTTCTTTTCTGTTTCGTCTTTTCGCTTCTTCGCAGTCTCAATTTCGTAATCATAACCACGTTTGCCATAAATCTTATCCCATAATTTGGCAATCTTGTCTTTCTCCAGTTCATTGATCACAGCCTGGAATGTTTTTCCGTCACTGTAAGTAGAGTCGGGAGAGAGGAACCGCGTATCATTGGCTCCGAATAGATGATACGATTTCCCGTTTCGTTCAACCACAACGGTTGTCTGTTTTTTGGAATTGTAGCCCCAAACATCAAAGTGAAGTTGCGTTAACCTGTTTTCGCCAACGGTTTCAAAATCAATTGAGGGCATGCGAACAGGTTCCAAAGCGGTTTTGTTTCGTTTGGATGCTTCAATGATCTTTGCTTCGTATGGAAACAAACCGATTGCTTTCGGTAAGCCCTTGTTCCATCTTCCGTTTTCATCTTTCTCCCGCTCGTTCAACAAACCGGAAGTTTCAGATCCGTCTCCGGCAGCAATCAGGATATTTTTGAAGCTTTCAGCTGTTCCTCCGAGCTGCCGGAAGATTTCGTAGGAGCGTTTTTCGACGTAGGCATTGATTGCATAATTCATCGCTTCAATGGCCACCAGCTGATCTTCTACCGATAAGAAGTGAAAAGTAGCCAGCATAGCCGCTTTGTCGTCGAAACTCAGACTTGGATTTAAAACTGCCAGCACTTTTTTGTGAACCCCAACTGTTCCGTCTTCCGATTTCAAAGCTGAAGCCGGAAGTTTGGATTTCAGGAATGTTTCAAACTCATTATACTGCGTGCGGTATTTTTCCAGGTCATTTTCCGATTGCCGCGAAGCTAAAAGAACCTTGTTCAACTCCCAAAGCGCCATTTTGTTCGCTGCTTCGGCAATAATTCCCTTCGGAGATTTTTCAATTTCCCCCGTTCGGATAAACAGTGAATTCGGATTATTGATGATATAACTTTCGATCGAATCGTAATTCAACTCCTTATTCATTAACCGGACTTCAGGACCTGAATACTCAAAATAACGACCGATACTGTTATCCAGAATCGGACTTTTTTTAACAATATGAAAGAGGTAGGAACGTTCTTCAGGAGTTAAATTATTTGTTCCCTGACTGAATGTACAGAAACATATAATGGAGAATAAAAGGGTGTAAACGTATTTCATTCGTTCTAATATGGAATCCAAATATCTGAATAATTGTTTCCGCTAAAATTAGTAACAGAAATAGTTGTTAACAACCATCTGCTAACCTTTTTGAGAATTTTCACCAAAATAAAAACCCCCGATATGTATCGGGGGTTTTGTGATTAATGATTGATAACAAGAGGAATTCGTTCCTGAATTTCCTTGTCTGCGCTTATTTCGATGTAATATACTCCGTTGGAATAATCGTTTAAATCAAAATCCAATGCGAACGTTCCGGAATAGGATTGGTTAAACACCATTTTTCCTTGCGCATCGTAGATAATGATCATATCCATCGGACTTCCGTTTGAAGTGATCTTGAATTGTCCGTTGTTCGGATTCGGGAACAGGGCAAAGGAAGACTGTTCGTACTCTTTAATACCAGTACAATCGTTGACTTCAATGATTGCCTGAGCCTGACCGGAACAACCGTTCACATCCGAGTAAGTATAAGTGACAATCGAAGTTCCGACTCCCGCAGCAGCAGGATAGAAGATGTTTCCAACGATTCCCGTACCGGTATAATTACCACCTGTCGGAGAACCGTTTGCCATCGTAAACGGAGATGCATACGTACACAAAGGTTCAAACGGATCAACCGATACAACCGGATTTGGATTCACAACTACCGGAACTACAACCGATGAAGAAGAACAGCCGTAAGCGTTTTGCACGGAAACCCAATAGTTACCGGAATTTGTTACAGCTAAAACCTGACCAACATATCCGGTCGACCATGTATTGGTTCCTGTTCCTGAAGTGAATAAGAACAACTCATCACCGTGACAAATAGTGGTAGAACCACTAGGTGTAATGATCGGTGCAGCAGGAGCAGGATTTACTGTTACAACAACCGGAGCAGAAGGTTGTGAAGGACATCCTGTCTGGTTTCCGATTACGGAGTAAGCTCCTGAAGTTGTTACAACAATTGTTTGAGATGTAGCTCCTGTTGACCAGGTACTGTTCGGATCAGATGAAGTCAAAGTGATACTTGCTCCGTCACAGATGGTTGTTGAACCGGAAGAAGAAATGTTAGGGATTGCAGAAACCGGGATCACAGTAATGGTAATCGGGTTACTGGTGCTTGTACACCCGTTTGCATTGGTATAAGTAACCGTATAAATTCCACTGGTCGTGACATTGATGTTTTGGCTCATTCCACCTGTCGACCACAAGTTTCCACTTGTATAAGACGATGTTAAGGTGACATACGATCCCTGACAAATGGTTGTTGCGCCACCTGCCGTAATGGATGGAATTGCCGGATTCGCCAGAACACTCACAACTACCGGAGCAGAAGAGGGTGAAGCACATCCGTTTGCATCAATGTAAATGACGCTGTAAACGCCACCTGAATTGACTGTGATATTCTGAGTCATTTCGGAATTGGACCAGGAGTTTCCGCTTGTACTGGAAGAACTCAATGTTACCGATCCGCCCGCACAGAAGGTGGTTGGTCCGCTCGCAGTTACAACCGGAGCAGCCGGAATTGGATTGACTGTTACGTTTACTGCAGCTGAAGCTGGCGAAACGCAACCGTTCATATCCGTGTGAGTTACCGTATAAGTTCCGCTGTTGCTGACAGTAATGGAGTTTGCCGTAGAACCTCCCGACCATAAATTACCCGAACCGTAAGAAGAACTCAAAGTTACCGAACCACCGGCACAGAATGTTACCGGACCGCTCATACTGATAACCGGAGCCGTTGGAATCGGATTGACAGTTACTACGGTCGGAGTAGAGGCAGGTGAAGCACATCCGTTTCCGTCCGTAACAGTTACGGTGTAAGATCCTGCTGATGACACAGTGATTGACTGCGTAATTTCACCCGTTGACCAAAGATTTCCTCCCGTAGAAGACGAAGTCAATGTAACTGATGAACCTGCACAAATGGATTCCGTAGCTCCCGTAACGATAGTTGGTGTTGGCGGTAATGCATTTACAGTAACGGTTTTAGGAGCAGAAGTTCCCGAAGTACATCCGTTTGTAATTACCTGAACCAGGAATGTTCCGGAAGAGTTAACTGTGATAGATTGCGTTGTTGCTCCGTTTGACCATAAGTTGTTGGTCGCCGAAGATGAAGTTAAAGTGACTGAACCACCGGCACAGAATGTGGTTACACCGCTGGCTGTAATTGTTGGAACAGCAGGAATGGTGTTTACAATCACGCCGACCGGAGCAGAAGCTGCTGATGTACATCCCAACACGGTTTGTGTAACGGTATACGAACCACTTGCACTAACAGTGATTGAAGATGTTGTTTCAGATGTAGACCAGGTATTTCCGGTGGAAATAGATGAAGTCAATACAACTGAACCGCCGGCACAGAAAGTGGTAGGACCGCCGGCAGTAATTACCGGAGCAGCCGGAATCGGATTGACTGTAATGGTTTGAGAAGCATTCGGACTTGTACAACCTAAAGAAGTTGCGTTAACCGTATAAGTGCCGCTTGCATTAACTGTGATGGATTGTGTTGTTTCTCCTGTCGACCAAAGGTTTCCTGTCACTGCAGATGAAGTAAGCGCAACAGATCCGCCAGCACAGAATGTCGTTGCGCTGCCTGCAGTAATTGTCGGAACTGCTGGAATTGGATTTACTGTTACATTGATTGTATTTGATACAGCTGAAGTACAAGGTCCGTCGATGACATTTACAGAGTAAGAACCGGAAGTTGTCACCGTAATGGATTGCGTTGTTTCTCCTGTCGACCACAAGTTCCCTGTTGTAGAAGAAGAAGTCAGAACCACTGAATTTCCGTCGCAGAATGTGGTTACTCCGCCAGCCGTAATGGTTGGTGTTGCCGGAGTAGGGTTTACCAATACATCTGTTGAAGCAGAAACACCGGAAGAACATCCAAGCAGGATTTGCTCAACAGTATAAGAACCGGTTGTTGTCACCGTAATAGATT
>NZ_JASLCN010000502.1 GCF_030151805.1 Fluviicola sp. | reverse complement strand
TTTGAAATTCGATCTCGCCATTATTACTTGCATTAATAATCTCAATGGAACAGTTAGCTGAATTGAAATTTCCATTGATATTAATATGGATTTTAGCTTCAGGATAATCGTAGAAATTATCGTCCCAATCAATGTGGGTTGGAAAAATTTGTGGGATTGCGGCTATGATTTCTGGAATTAACGTATCTCTAAGTACCTGATTAGGATCTATCGTGTCATTTATTAATTTCTCACCTAAGTTTTTACACCAGCTAATAAAGCCCCTCAAATCTCCACGCATATAACTCCAAACTCTGCCTTTATATGAACAACCCAAAGTTATCTTATTTCCGTCCTCGTATCCGGATCCAAACACGAATGCCTTTTCGCCACGCTGTTGTTCAGCTATTGAAAGTGCATCTTGAATATCGGTTCCGACTCTCATTGTGAATCTGATCTTTCGGTTTAAAAATTCCTTTAGACCAACATTCTGCAATGAAACACGATTTACTCCATAGAATGATTTGAATATTGGAAGCTCCTTTACTAATGCCGTATTCCCATTCAAAATTGAATTAGCCAACTCTCCGTACATACTTTTCTTATCCGAACTGTGAATGAAAAGAAGATTTTGGTCCTCATTGTAGTAAAGAACAATCAATTGCCAGTTTAAACCAAATACCTCTTTATAATTTACCCATTCTACCTCTGTTTTCGACGCAGTTATGATTACTACAGTATTCTGAGCAGTATTGTAATCGTGAAATTTGTATTCTAATTCATCGTATTTTGAAATCCCAGCTTTAAAATTCAGAAGGTCGAAACCGTTGTCCGGATTTAAGTTTTTGTAGACTATTGTGCTTAAAGCAAACCTGATATTTTGGAAAGGAATTTTTGAGTTTTCGATGTGTTGGAAACCCTGAATGAATTCATTAAAATCAATTTGCTCTCCAATCTGCTCTTCACTAAGCGTTGAAAGTAATAAGTTCCAATCAGAATCCTGGGCGTACAATTCACTCAATTCTTTTTCGGTATCTGCATCAGCTAAATTTGCAATAAATGTTGCGTTTCCAAGATTGTCATCGATAGATGTTCTTGTGAATCTACCAGCGAATTGTAATGTGATTGGCAAACTTCTTCTAATATCATGAAAGGCTGCGATTTTGAGTTGAGGCAAATCAAAACCTTCACCAAGCATATTGACTGCAACAATGATTTTATGATCACCGTTAACTATTCGTTCCAATATTTCTTTTTTTCCAGTTATTGAAGAATGAATCATCACCGGATTCAAATCAGTATAGTTTCGATACAATTCAAATACTTCTTCAGCTCTAGTTTTGTCTACGCATCTTGCCATCAGGATATGATTATACCCGGCAGACAGATCTTCTCTCAATTTCTCAATTGCCTTTTCAGCTATTATTCTGTCTCCCTTTTTTAAATCATACTCTCTTATGGGGGTAAAGTTGATAGGTTTAAAATATCCTTGCTCCTGAGCTTTTTTCAAACTGAAATTGAAAATAATTTTTCCATCAAGTCTTTTAGTATCATTCCGAAAAGGTGTAGCGGTGAATTGAAGTATTTTCTTATTATCAAATACGCTTCTTACTAATTTCCATGAATTCGCTTCTGTATGATGTGCTTCATCAATGAAAATATTACTGAATTTATCATTTAATTGCGCTAAAGTTGATGGAGGAATATTTGACAAGATATTCATCGTAGTTATTACTACATTGCTTTTTTCAATGAAATCTAATAAATGAGTTTCATCACCAAAGTTTTGATAGAGAATACCAACCCTAGGATTTATAGCTTCTTGGTTTACAATTCCAAATTCCTTAAGTAATCCAAGTTTGAAGAACTTAGAAGCAATTTGCGTTCTTAGCGCATCCGATGGGACCGTAATAAGGACTTTATTCAATCTTCCTGCAATCAAAGTGGATAGCATAGTTTCGGTTTTACCCGTCCCGGTTGGCATTACGACATTACCTATCTCTTCGGAGATCTTCAGATGGCTCAAAATAGAATACAAAGCTGCTATTTGTGGTTCTCTTAATCCATTTCTGTCTTCTGTAATGTCTTCTTCTAAGAAATTAAAATTGTCAGCCCATGAGTTTGTAATTTCCTCAGTTGTGTAATTTCTCCTTTGGGGATGCTTCAGCCACTTTTTCAAAACAACTTGGTTGTTCTCCAGAGCATCTTGCGTTGCTCTTTTATCCGAAAGTAAAGCATAATCGTAACTCGATACATCCAAGTTTTTGTTTGGTGTAATGCAAATTTGGATTCCGTTTATTTCTATGATGGAATAACTTCTACTGCTTGTTATAAAGGAGAATGAAACTGTCGATTTTGGTGATATTAATTGACGAATTTTATTCTTTGAACCCGTTCTCTCAAAATAGGTGATTACCAGTTCGGGGATTTGAATTTCTGCCATGAATAGTGTGGGTAAACGTTAAAATAGTATGGTTTCATTAATCTTAAGTCAAAGACTGTGTGAATTTAGTTAAAATAACCATAGAAAAAAGAGTGAAGCTATTTTTTCATGCAAAACAGCAATTCATTAATAATCAAAACATTGAATAGGCATTTTAGAGCGCGCGATTAATCACCCAGAAGCTTTATTTCAGTAATCATTATAATTGAAATCTAATCATTTTTCTCCAAAAACTGATTCTGTTGTTGCATCAACTTGTCGTATAGATTTTTTTGCTCCTTAAGAATGTTGATTTTATCAATTTTTTCTTTTGTGTCTGTATCTATAGAGTTGTCAATACTTAAATCAAAATATGCAGCCTTTGTTAAAGGATTACGACCAGCTTTTGCAATATCAAGTAACGTAAAAGTTATTCTCTGATCCTCATAATAAAAAGTTTGAGGAGTGTTGATTCTGTACCTAATTGTGTTGATTATTTCATTTTTTTGTAAGTCAGTAAAAATGACTGTTGCAGAACTATCTTTTGGACTTAATGCCGTTAACCCTATTCTTAAACGTTTAAATTCTCTATAATATCCTTCTTTAAACCAAGATGAATACAATGAATTTGATGTAAAAGACTTAGTGGTTTCGGTTTCTTTTGTTGTTACGGATACAAATGTGCCTGGAGACCATGCGTCATTTATTGTATAAGCCTCTGCAACTAAAGAACTGAATAATTTATAAGAAACATTAAAGTAACCCGAATTACCCCAATTATTTCCCCAAGAATTCATGATTTTAAAGGATTGTGTTTGCTCATTGTACCCAACACATACCATTGCATGATAATTCTTAGGATTCAAAAGGCCTTTTGGGACATAAGTATAGTTTATTCCTCGTCTATACGCATCAAAACCATCGGGTTGGAAATAATCACAATTGTTAAAGCCAATAATTATAGGATTACCTACGAACAGATTATATTTTACTTCATCTAAATTTTGAAAACTTAGAGATTTGTATGTAGAGATCTTATTTATTGTTGCGTTTTGAATAACAGTTGGACTTGGTTGGGCGCTACAGTCTTGTTCATCATAGGGAAAGGCAGATAAAAAAGATGTTCCGGTTGTGTTTAACATTTCAAAGGCCTCCCAAAACCAGATACCTTCTAAACAATTATAATTTTGATTCCTAAATTTTACAATATTAAAAATAAATGAAGGGCTACATATTCTATCGTTTCGGATAATTTCATTTTCAATAAAAAGCCAGTTATGTTGTCTTTTTTCCTGATAAGATTTTGCGGCATAAGCAACAGCAAAAGCAGTACAAGAACCTTGATATCCTTGATTCCCAATTGGTGGCATTTTATCGGATAGGTCAACTTTAGATGGTAACACAATACTTGATGGTAAACTAAAGCCAGGAGTGTAAGGAACACTCTTTATTTGCTCCTCTGTTGGAAGTTTTAAACCATATCCAAAGTCATTTTGAGAAAACACATATATGTTATAAATACATGCGATAGAAAGGAAAATTATTTTTCTCATGGCTTTTATTTTTTACCTATGTTGTAATTGATTGAAAAATACCAGGAAACAAAGCCTTTGTATATTAAATTATTTTCTAATGCAGTTTCGTCTTTCACAACATCTCCCACATTTAAAGTCTTTAAATCCTTTCGATAACCCACCATAGCTCCACCAGATATTGAAAAAGATTTACCAAGTGTAATTCCTCCACCAACGGGGAAAATAGCATCGTTTTTGCCTGTACTGACTCCAATTTGTAAGAAGGGATAGACAGGATTTAATTTACCTGTGACTAAAAAGTTTAGAAATAAGGCAGGGCGCACGTAAACTTTAGAATCAGTTGCTTCTCCAACAGTATTAATTCCATTATCTGTTGAAATTGTATAATTAGGATAAGAAAAACCGGTGTAAAAAACTCCTGTAGAAACAAAAGGATATAGTCCTAATTTTTTGCCTACAGTAAAGTCATTTTTAATACTGCTTTGTGCAACTTCACTTCCATTGCTCTCTAATTTCTGATATTCATAACTAAATGATTTCATTTTTTGAAATTTCCAGTCCAATTTAATATCAGAATCTTCATAGTATTGAAAGCACACATTATTTTTATCACATTCTTTCTTTGTGAATTTGTCCACATGTTCTTTCAATTTTTTAAGATAACTTTCAAACTTTTCGATTGCCTTTTGATTTGCATCAAATCTATCAATATGATTCATTGATAGCCAAACAGAAGTAGAGTTAGAATATTTTTGGAAATCATCTTTTCGGCTTGCAACAATAAATTTTGTAAATTTTTCATCAAATCTTGTAGATAAAATATCTATTACGTCGTTTAAACTTTTATCCGCTTCACCTTTTCTTTTTTTAAGTCCTGTCAAAACCTGATTAGATACACCTAATTTTGTTTTAAATTCATCATAGCTATTCTCGGCTGCATATAAAGTGTCGCTTCTGTCTTTAATCCACTGATTAAGCGAAAATTCTTTGTCTAGATATTCTGGAATATTTTCAATATATATTTTCCCATATAAATACTTGTCGGCTTTTTCAAGTTCATTAATTGAATTTAGTAATTGTCCAAATTCGTCTTTATTTTTAGCATCTGCATTCACAAAGTTCCAATCTATTACTTGAGAGAATTGATAAGCCCATTCGTGTAGAATAATCAATTGCTTCAACTCAACAACTTTTCCTTTAGATGTTGTAATTGAAGCCGCT
>NZ_JASLCN010000064.1 GCF_030151805.1 Fluviicola sp. | reverse complement strand
TTTCACCTAAGGTAATCAAGGGGCGGGTATCGTATCCCATGACATACGGAAGCGGAATGTGTCCCGTACTCGGAAGTAAATCCGCCATGAATACCAGGGTTTTATCCTGATAATGAATATGAGGAATCATCATGCTTTCGGTATGTCCGTCTACAAAAAGCACATCGAAATTGTTGAAGACATTTTGAGTGTAATTTCCGTTGCGTTCTACAAACTTCAACTGTCCGCTTTCCTGTAAGGGCAGGATGTTTTCACTTAAAAAGGATGCTTTTTCACGTGCATTGGGTTCTGTAGCCCATTTCCAGTGATTTTCAGTACTCCAATACGTCGCGTTTTTGAAAACAGTTTCCAGTTTGGTTCGGTCGGAATTCCATTTTACAGCTCCGCCGCAATGATCAAAATGAAGATGGGATAAAAAGACATCCGTGATCTGATCCAGGCCAAAACCGAGTTTATTGAGACTTTGCTTCAACGTTTTGGTATCCGCCAAATAGTAATGAGAAAAGAACTTTTCACTTTGTTTGTCTCCGATTCCTGTATCAATCAGGATCAGCCTGTTTCCGTCTTCGATCAGTAAACAGCGCATAGCCCAATTACAAAGATTGTTCTCATCTGCCGGGTTTGTTTTCGACCAGAGACTTTTTGGAACGACTCCGAACATGGCTCCGCCGTCTAACTTAAATGTGCCTGTTTCGATTGGGTAAATTTTCATCTTCTTTTATTTGAACGTGTTAAATCTACCAGTGAGTAGATTCATTTCAGCGAACTAAAAGTAGGGAATTCAATGCTTTTGGCAATGGATTCGATGATTTTAAAGGTTGTAATTGTGATAATAATTTAACAGATCTTTTCCGAATGGAATCTGGCGGTTGACCATTTTTGATAAAACAGGAGCCTTTATTCCTGATTTGAATTCAGTTTCTCCAACGATCACCAAGGCTTCATCCCAAAGACCGGATTCGATGAATTGTATCACAGTAAAAGCGCCGCCTTCGATGATGACCGAACTGATTTGAAGCTCATGCAACTTCGCTAAAATGGATTCCGGGCTGAATTCTCCCAGTTTCACAAACTGAATCGAATCAAGCATTTTTTCTTCTTTTCCATTTAGAACAACTGTTTTCAAACCATCTGTGAAAAGGACTGAATCTTTTGGTGCTTGTAGTTGTGGATCAACCACTATCCGGATGGGATTTGTTCCTGCAAATGCGCGTGCTGTGAGATTAGGATTGTCATTTTGAACCGTATGCCAACCTACCAAAATGGCTTGTTCGCTTGTCCGTAATTGATGCGTAATAACTTGTGTTTCAGGTTGTGAAATCCAGTTGATTCCGGTTTCGGTTTGTTCCGAACGATCGCGATCAATAAATCCATCGCTGGTTTGAGCCCACTTCAAAGTCACGAAAGGGCGCTTTTTCGTATGGAAGGTAATGAAACGCTTATTCAACTCTTTGGCTTCAGCTTCCAAAACGCCGCAATCTACCTGAATTCCAGCATTTCTGAGTTTTTCAATTCCTCTTCCTGCAACTTCTGAGAACGGATCAACCTGGGCAATGACCACGCGTTTGAACTGCGAACGGATCAACAAATCTGCACACGGTGGCGTTTTTCCAAAATGAGAACAAGGTTCGAGTGTCACATAAATCGTAGATTCCAGAAGCAGGGTTTTGTCTTTGACTGAATTGACAGCATTGACTTCTGCGTGTGCTTCGCCAAATTTCCGGTGATATCCTTCACCGATTATTTCATCCTGATGAACAATCACAGCGCCAACCAACGGATTTGGGGAGACAGAAACACCTCCCAATTTTGCCAGTTGCAATGCACGCTGCATATATTTTTCATCCAAACTCATCGTGTAAAATTACGAATTCCCAATTGAACGGAGAATGGAGAATGGGGAATTGAAAAGATTGGATTGTTTTGAATCATTTTGCCATTTTAAGAATTTGGCAATTGGGGAGTCTGTCGGTTTGATAATTTGGCAATTCGTAATTTTACGAATCTGTGCAAAAAAAATGACTCCATTCAAACTTCTGTCCTCATTCGTCATTGAGCACTCGTAATTCGCAATTGATTTTACTATCTTCGGCGCTCAAACAAACTACTTTGGAAAAGATTACCTCTTATAAACCCCTTTGGTCTTTGCCTGTGATTGTTGCAGCATTGGGCTACTTCGTAGATATTTACGATTTACTTCTTTTCGGAATTGTCCGCGTTCCCAGTCTGAAAGGACTTGGTTTTAGCGAAACCGAAATTTCAGATGTCGGCACCATGATTGTGAACTGGCAGATGGGAGGTTTGCTTTTGGGAGGAATTTTATGGGGAATCCTGGGAGATAAAAGAGGCCGTTTATCCGTACTTTTTGGTTCCATTGTGATGTACTCGATGGCGAATATCATGTGCGGATTTTTACCGTATTTCCCAAATGACAAAGAAAACCTGACTTACATGTATATCGCTTTGCGTTTCATCGCAGGAGTGGGGCTTGCAGGTGAATTGGGAGCTGGTATTACGCTGGTTTCTGAGGTTTTACCGAAAGAACTGAGAGCATTGGGAACTTCGTTAGTTGCAGGAGTTGGTTTGTCGGGAGCCGTTGTGGCAAATTTGACGGTAAAACTAACGGAAGAATGGAACATTGCTTACTTCATCGGAGGCGGAATGGGAATCGGTTTGTTGTTGCTTCGGATTGGTGTGTTGGAATCCGGAATTTTTAAGGAAACGAAAAAGCGGGAAGTAACACGCGGAAATTTCCTGATGTTCTTTACCAATTGGGATCGATTCTGGCGCTATCTGCGGTGTATCGGAATTGGATTGCCGACCTGGTTTTGTATCGGAATCCTGGCCATGTTCGGAAATGTATTCGGCGAAGCATTGGGAATTCCCGGAGGAATTAATCCCGGGGACGCCATTATGTGGGGATACATCGGAATTTCTGCCGGAGATATTTTCAGCGGAATCCTGAGTCACTGGCTGCAATCGAGACGAAAATCCATTTTGTGGATGATGGCTTTTACACTGATCAGCGTTGTATGGATTCTTTCCGGAACCATTCATTCCGCTTCGATGTATTACTTCATGTGCTGTTGGTTTGGTTTCGGAACAGGTTACTGGGCCATGTTCGTCACGATAGGAGCGGAGCAGTTCGGAACAAATATCCGGTCCACAGCAGCAACCACAATTCCAAACATGGTTCGCGGAACGGTTATTTTAATGACCATTGGCTTTGAATCCCTGATGGGTTCCGGATTTTCAGCACTGATTGCAGCAGGAATTGTGGGGTTGGTGTCTTTTGCAATTGGAATTTACAGTACCTGGAGTATTCCCGAAACGCATGGCAGGGATCTGGATTTTGTAGAGGAGTAAATCGACCAGTATCACTGCAATTGACCAATAATTAATATCTTCGAACGAATTATTCTTTTTAAAAGAAATCTTCTCTGATGGAAATAGACTTAAACGCAGCGCCGGTAAAACCAAAACCGTGGTATAGAGCTTTGTATTTTCAGGTACTTGTAGCAATTGTACTGGGTGTTACTTTAGGGTATTTTTATCCTGAATCGGGTGAAAAAATGAAACCGCTTGGAGATGGTTTTATTAACCTGATCAAGATGATCATTGCACCGGTAATTTTCATTACGGTAACGGTTGGAATTGCCTCCATGAACGATTTAAAAAAAGTTGGACGAATCACAGGGAAGGCATTTCTCTATTTTCTCACCTTTTCTACGTTAGCACTTATTATCGGGATGATCGTCAGTAATATTTTAAAACCCGGAAGTGGTTTGAATATTGATCCCAGTACCCTGGATCCGAAAGATGTTTCTGAATATGTTTCGGCTGCGCATGCCAATACATTTAGCAACTTTGTGTTAAATATCATCCCGAAAACCTTCATGAGTTCGTTGACCGGTGAGAATATTTTGCAGGTATTGTTTGCTGCCATTATGTTTGGAGTGGCCCTGTCATTAACAGCAGAGAAGAGTAAACCCGTTTTGGATTTCTTTCAGGCATTGACACATCCGATCTTCAAGATTGTGGATATTTTGATGAAACTGGCACCTATCGGAGCATTTGGAGCAATGGCTTTCACTATTGGAAAATATGGTGTTGAAACACTCCAAAACTTGTTTTTTCTGGTCGGAACGTTCTATCTCACGGCGGGCTTCTTTGTGGTGGTTGTACTGGGTTTAGTGGCAAGATACAACGGGTTCAATATTTTAAAATTGCTTCGTTATCTGAAAGATGAATTGTTGCTGGTACTTGGAACCAGTTCTTCCGAATCGGCATTGCCCACGTTGATGAAGAAACTGGAAAAAGCCGGGTGCTCGAACCAGGTGGTTGGTTTGGTGATCCCAACCGGTTATTCATTCAATTTGGACGGAACAAACATTTACATGACGTTGGCTGCGTTGTTTATTGCCCAGGCGTGTAATGTAGATTTGAGTTTCAGTCAGCAAGCTACTTTGCTCCTTGTGGCGATGTTGAGCTCGAAAGGAGCGGCAGGAGTTTCCGGAGCTGGATTTATTACCTTGGCAGCAACATTGACCGTTGTTCCTGATGTTCCTCCAGCAGGAATGGCCCTGATTTTAGGGGTTGACAAATTCATGTCGGAATGCAGGGCACTGACCAATCTGATTGGAAATGCCGTTGCAACGATTGTAGTGGCACGTTGGGAAAAACAATTGGACCCTGTGGCTTTGAAAGAAGCTTTGAAATAGAAACTTGCTGCTTTCAGCCTGATTGTCTATCTTTGAGCTATTAGAATCTCTTTATAAATAATGATTTGCTAAGAATCCGCGTGATTCTGTTTGGTTTCCGGAGTTGAAACCAACAACATTTCTATTATCCATTTATAAAGAATAATCATGAATAAATATAAAATTGCCGTTATCGGCGGAACTGGTAAGTCGGGAACTTACTTGGTCAACGAATTGCTTAAACAAGGCTATTCCATCAAGTTATTACACAGAAATCCTTCAAGTCTTTCGATTTCAGATCCGTTGATCGAATTGGTTTCCGGCGATGCACGAAACAGCGATGCAATGGAGACTTTATTAAGCGATTGCAATGCGGTCGTCAGCACGTTGGGACAACCAAAAGGTGAGCCGACCATTTTTAGCCAGGCAACGGAGAATATTCTGCAAGCCATGATCAAACACGG
Source organism: Fluviicola sp. (assembly GCF_030151805.1). Lineage (GTDB taxonomy): Bacteria > Bacteroidota > Bacteroidia > Flavobacteriales_D > Crocinitomicaceae > Fluviicola. The sequence continues at coordinate 7,577 of NZ_JASLCN010000064.1, read as the reverse complement.
AATCAGACGCTATATCGTTACAACCGGTTTGAATGTAGATGTTCCGGGAGATCACAAAAATGAGAAAGTTCGTTTTGCGACTGACTGGATGTACCAGAATTATCCTGAAACAACGAAAGACAAACAGGTTGAATTTGAATGCCTGTCAAAAAGCAACCTGGATTGGACGCTGGTAAGATTGCCGATGATCATTCAAACGGATGATTCTTTTCCAGTAGCGGTTTCGTTGGAAGATTGTCCTGGAGAACAAATCAGTGCAAGTGATTTAGCCCGTTTTTTGATAGACCAGCTTTCTGATGAAAAATACATCCGGAAAAGCCCGTTTATAGCAAATAGCTAGAATCAGAGTTTTTTTATAACGCAAAGATGCAGAGGACGCAAAGATTGAATACTCCTTCGCGCCCTTTGTTTCTTTGCGTTCATTTATTTTAAAGTTCCTTTTGAACCGACAAAATCCAACACTTCCACATGATGAGAATCATTCAATCCGCTTGCATCACGCAATTCCTGGAATAATTTGAAAGAAGGAACATTCAGAAACTGATCCTGGATTTCCTTGTTTTGGTATTGAGAGAAGTGGACGAATGAAACACCATCTTCCTTGCAGAGCACCGTGTACTTGAATTGGGTGTTATCCAATGTTTCAAAATCTGCTAAAAAGCGTTGAATGTTTGCTTTGTTCTGCGCCGAGAATTCAGGTTTTACCTGGTAAGTGACAATTACTGATATCATATGAATTGAAAATTGAAAAGTCAAAATTGGTAAGAGGATATTGAAATCGGATTCGGTTTAAAATAAATAAAATCCGAGACGAAGCCCGGCATTGAAGTTGAGCCAGGTATTTTGGCCGGGAATCAATACAAAGTAAAGCGATTGAGAATCACCACCTTTTACGAGCCGGTCAAAATCGTGATGGGTTTCAAAAGAGGAATGTACGTTTCTGAATCGAACTCCGAAGCCTGCAAAAGCATTGATATATCCCCATTTTTCGTCAACAATCTTGTTTTCAAAATTGATGTTGATACAATTAATTTGTTTTCGGGTATAAACTACTATCGGAACATCCGGCTCTTCCTTGTAAGAATCGTGGTACTCAAAAGATTGCTTTTTGTAGAAATAACTGATGGAAATACTTGAATTGGAGTTTGGAAAACGGTATTTGACCCGGAAATCGGCATTTCCACCTTTCATGTTCTTTAGACCGTTAAAATTCGGAAAGTATCCGCCAAAATCTGCACTCACATACAGGTTTCGGGACAAGCGGATTTCAGTTCCTATTTTATAAGTGGAACCATTATAAAAATCAATCAAAGCTAGCGGAGCAATTTGAAGTGAAACTCTTTTTCGAACAGGAACAGAATCTGCCTTTGCAGTGTTGAAAAACGCTGTTGAGAATACTAAAACCAGGGTTGTTAAACGGACAACTTGCATGGCTTAATCCAGATAATCTTTCGGAAACAACTTCTGACCATACTTTTCTGCTGTTTGATTAATGAATTCCTGCTGCTCCGGATTCGGAGGAAGAACTTCAGGCATTGTTCCAACGGGAATTTCGCGCCCAACTTCCCGGAAAAAAGCATCCAAACCGGAAGGAACAACAATGCACAACAGTCGTGCGTTGATTGAAGACGTGTTTTTGAAGCAATGAACCGGTCCGTCCAAAGGAATATGAATCAAATCTCCCTGTTTGGCAGGAATGGTGTGCTCTTTCGTTTTCATTTCAACTGCTCCTTCCAGTACATAAAAACATTCCTGGAAACCTTTGTGTTCATGAGGAACGGGTCCCGCATTTGGCGGAACGAGCATTTCAACAATTGCCAGCTGCCCGTCTGAATGTTGTCCGTCGAGTAAAATGCTGTAAGCCGATGCGCCGATAGCAATCGCTTCAGAAGAGGTGTTGTTTGAAATGCGAACTGATTTTGTTTCGTCCATGAATCGGTATTGTTAAGATCGTTTTCCGGTAAAATAAGCGTAAACAGCCATTGCATGACCGTGTCCCAGGTCAAAATCTTCTTTGAGCCAGGAAACAATTTGTCCTGCTTTTACATCTGTGGGTATTTTTCCGTCTTTGAGTAGGCCTTTTTCGTGTGCTATTTGCTGAAAATCTTCGGGAGTTTTTCCTGTTTTGGTCTGAATATTATCTAAATATGCTTGAAATGACATAATAATCACGCTTTAAGTTTCAATTAAAAGTAGGAAAAATCAGCGTTCGGTGATTCATTCGTCTTTAATGATGAATTTGAGCATTTCCACTTTTAGATTCCTTAACAATTTGAAGAAGAAAGTTGTGACATACATCACAGTACTTTTCCATCAATTCGCGTCAACTTTGTTCCAACAAAATGACAAGCAATGCTATTCGAAAATTATCAATTAAAAAGACTTGAATTAAAGAACCGGATCGTAATGCCTCCAATGACGCGTTCACGATCTGCAAAAGGTGAAATAGCAACAGATTTGATGGCTGAATATTATGCGCAGCGTGCTTCGGCCGGATTAATCATTTCAGAAGGAACACAAATCAGCAGACAGGGACAAGGTTATGCCTGGACTCCCGGAATTTTTACCGCAGATCAGATTGCAGGCTGGAAAAAGGTGACGGATGCTGTTCATCAAAAAGGCGGAAAAATGTTCGCACAATTGTGGCATGTGGGAAGAGTTTCGCATACTTCCTTACAGGAAAACGGACAAGCTCCCGTTTCACCGTCGGCTATTCTGGCGGAAGGTGTGAGTGTTTTCCTTGCAAAAGACGGAAAAGATGCTTCGTCAGGAGCAGGTGAAATGGTGCAGCATTCGATGCCAAGAGCTTTAACCGTTCCGGAGATTCAACAAATCGTGAAAGAGTATGCTCAGGCTGCTAAAAATGCTATGGAAGCCGGGTTTGACGGAATAGAATTACATGGAGCGAATGGTTATCTGATCGAACAATTTATCGATTCGCAGACCAATCTCCGCACGGATGAATATGGCGGAAGCCTGGAAAACAGGCTGCGTTTTCTGAAAGAAGTTGCTACAGCGGTTTCAGAAGCAATCGGTGCTGAACGAGTAGGAGTGAGACAAGCGCCGCTGACAACTTTGATGGGAGCGATGGACGATAATCCGGAAGAAACATACATTGCAGCAGCGAAATTGTTGAATGAAATCGGAGTGGCTTATATTCACATTGCGGAAGCCGATTGGGAAAATGCTCCGGTGATGCCCGTTTCGTTCAAGGAAGCATACCGCGAAGTTTTTAAAGGAACCTTGATTTATTCCGGGAAATATACCAAAGAACGCGCAGAAGAAGCGTTGCAAAACGGTTGGGCGGATTTGATCGGTTTTGGACGACCATTTATTGCGAATCCGGATTTACCTTTCCGGTTGGAACACGATTTACCCCTGAATGAACCGAATAAAGCGAAGTTCTTTGGTGGCGGGGCAGCAGGTTATACGGATTATCCACTTGCGAAAGAATTGGTTAATTGATTTTTTAATGAATTACGAATTACGAATTACGAATTACGAATTACGAATTACGAATTACGAATTACGAATGATTGAACTTTTTAAACATTTTTTAATTAGAAATAACAAACAAACGACCGAATGAAAAGACAACTGGGAAAAAGTGAATTAATGATTTCTCCTTTGACATTGGGAACTTTCGCGATAGGCGGACTGATGTGGGGAGGAAATGACAAAAAAGATTCGATTGAAGCGATCAGGGAATCGATTCAACATGGAGTAACATCCATTGATACAGCTCCGTTTTACGGAGTAGGTTTGAGTGAAGAAGTTATCGGTGAAGCATTGAAAGGAGTGGATCGCTCCAAAGTGGAAATTCTCACCAAATTCGGATTGGTTTGGGAACAAGACGTAAAAGGAACGGTAGCTTTTGATGCACAAATTGACGGAAAAACCGTTCCGATCTATAAAAACGGACGCAAAGAGAATGTGATTCGCGAAGTAGAAAATAGTTTGAAACGACTTCAAACAGATTATATTGATTTGATTCAATTGCACTGGCCGGATGTGGAAACTCCGATTTCTGAAACGATGGAAGCCATGGAGCAATTGATGAAAGCTGGTAAAGTAAGAGCAATCGGGGTTTCGAATTATGACCGTGCACAATTGGAAGAGGGCTTGAAAACAACGGTTCTCCATTCGAACCAGGTTCCGTACAGTATGCTGAACAGAAGTATTGAAGAAGAATTGCTGCCTTTTGCAATTGAAAACCAAATCGGGATTATTGCTTACAGTCCTTTGGAAAGAGGTTTGCTTACCGGTAAATACTCCAACGGAACCGGAAAATTGAGCTCAGACGATCACCGGAACGGGTATTTCCAACAGTTTGATTCGGAAAATCTGAATCGCTTGTTGCAGGCATTAAATGATCTGGCAGGAACGAAAAATTGCAGTGTAGCACAGTTGGTATTGGCCTGGACCATGAATCAGCGCGGAATTACAACCGTTTTGGGTGGTGCAAGAAATGCGGAGCAGGCAATTCACAATGCGCAGTCTTTGCAAGTGCAATTATCTGATTCGGAATGGAATGAAATGCGAGATTTTATCAAAAACTAAGAGATGGATACAACTATTTTTGAGCCGGCAGTTTTAGGAAATCTGCATCTGAAAAACCGGATTGCAATGGCTCCGATGACAAGAGCGAGAAATGCAGATGGAATTCCAAACGAGAATAATGCCTTGTATTATCAGCAGCGCTCCGGCGCAGGCTTGATTGTGACAGAAGGAACAGCAATTTCCGAAACGGCAAAAGGAGTTCTTCACATTCCCGGACTTTATACAAAAGAACAGGTTGAAGGATGGAAATTGGTCACAAAAGCTGTTCACGAAGAAGGAACGGTCATTTTTGCGCAGCTTTGGCATGTGGGAAGAGTTTCGCATACTTCCATTCAACCTGGTAATCAAGCTCCGGTTGCACCTTCAGCTATTCAGGCAGAGAAATCATTTGCCTGGGGATGGAATGAAAACGGACAGGAGGGGTTTGTGACCTGTTCCAAACCAAGAGCGCTGGAAACAGGAGAAATTGCTCAAGTGGTGAAAGACTTTCAACTGGCAGCCAAAAATGCTGTTGAAGCCGGTTTTGACGGAATTGAATTGCACGGAGCAAACGGTTACCTGATCGAACAGTTTTTGAATCCGCATACCAATAACCGGACGGATCAATACGGTGGAAGTATTGAAAATCGTTCCCGCTTTTTATTAGAAGCGATTGATGCTTGTATTGAAGCAATCGGGGCAGAGAAGGTCGCAATTCGTTTAACTCCTTATGGTGGTTTGCATGAATTACCGCATTACGATGAGATTGAAGAAACTTACCGTTACCTGGCGGCAGAATTAGCTCAAAGAAAGATTGCGTACATTCATTTGATGGATCAAAAATCGCGGGGAAGTTTTGCGATTCCTGATGGTTTTTTGGAGCGATTCAGAAGTTGGTTTACCGGAACAATCATTTTAGCAGGAGGAATGAACCGTCAAAAAGCAGAAGCATTGGTTGAAGCGGGAATGATTGACCTGGCTGCTTTCGGAGAAGATTTTATTGCAAACCCGGATTTGGTGGAGCGCTTGATAAACAACTGGCCTTTAACGCTTCCCAAAAGAGAATTACATTACGGTTTAACGCTGGATGGGTATACAAACTGGAAAACGTATCCGGAATCTGTTTTAGCAAGCTGAAAAACAAAAAAAGATGAAAAGAATCAGTCAATTAATAGCAGCCATTTTCCTTTTGAGTTTAGGAAATACCGGATTTGCACAACAAACGAACAAGCGTATGAAAACAAAAATTTTATTTGTGGTGACGAGCCACGATACGAAAGGAAGTACAGGAGAAAAAACGGGATATTACCTGGCAGAAGTTTCCCATGCGTGGAAAGTATTGACCGAAGCAGGTTATGAAATTGATTTTGTGAGTCCGAAAGGCGGAAATCCTCCGGTTGACGGTTTCGATCTGTCTGATGCGGAAAACAAAGAATTCTGGGAGAATGAACAGTATCATCAGAAAATCACCCATACGATGAAACCTTCCGAAGTAAAGCCGGAAGCGTATGCGGGAATCTTTTATGCGGGAGGACACGGAGCGATGTGGGATTTGCCCGATAATGCTGAAATTGCACAAATCGCAGCGAAAATTTATGAGAACAACGGAATTGTAGCTGCTGTGTGTCACGGTCCTGCCGGGCTGGTGAATATCCAGTTGAGCAACGGCACTTACCTGATTTCGGGAAAGAAAGTGAACGGATTTTCCAATGAAGAAGAAGAGTTGGTAAAACTGACCCATGTGGTTCCGTTCCTTTTGGAAGACCAACTGAAGAAACAAGGCGGAATGTATGAGAAATCAGCTCCGTGGAGTGAACACGTTACGGTAGACGGACGTTTGATTACCGGGCAAAATCCGCAATCTGCGAAAGGTGTCGGAGAAGCGATTAAAAAGGCCCTGGCAAAATAGTATTTTTCCCTTATCGAAATTCCTGAAGCATATTTCTTTCGTATTTTTATGAAATGGAATATGCTTCTTTTTTACGCAATCATATCGGCAGCGTAGTTCCCGTTACGGAAGAAGAACTGGAACTGATCACCAACTGTTTTACCCCCGTTTTTGTTCCCAAAAAGACCAGTCTGCTTTCTTGTGATCAACTCGTTTCCCGGGAATATTTGGTAGTTGAAGGCTGTATGAAATTGTTTATGGTTGACGAAGCCGATAAAGAATACATCATTCAGTTTGCGATGGAAAACTGGTGGATTTCGGATTATCCGGCTTATCATTTCAAAACAAAATCAACGACTTGTATCCAGGCTTTGGAAGATTGTGTGGTTTTGGAGCTAACGGCTGAAAACAAGCAAAAACTGATGAGTGAAATTCCGGCAATGATGGCTTTTTTCGGACAGAAATCATTCAGCGGCTATGTGGCTTTACAAAAGCGGGTTTTATCTTTACTTAAAAACTCCGCAAAAGAAAAATACGAATTGTTGTTGGCTCAGTATCCCGAGCTTTTTCAACGGGTTTCCAAAACGATGATTGCACATTATCTGGGAGTTTCCAGAGAAACTTTGAGTCGTTTGGAGAAGAAGAATTAATGGTGGCTGAGCGGAATCGAAGCCACCATCTGAAGACATCTTAAAAAAAGTTGCGGTTGTCCGTAACGAGTTTCAATCCTTTGAAAATTCCTTTGTCAAACTGAATGCGGCTTGCTTTCACGGCAATAGGGAATAAACTATTTGCATTGGAAACCATTTTCAGTGTTTGTTGTGATTTGGAACTGAAATCCAGTTTTCCTTCAGCTGCCTGGTTCAAAGAAGCTACAATTCCTGCATCCACATTAAAATCTGTTTCAATTTCTACATTCAGGTTTTTAGCCATGACCACTCCCGTGATAATGAGAATATTGTTTCGGTTTGCATTCTTCAGTAAAACCGGGTTTACATGTTTGAAATCAGCATTAGAGAGGTAATCCGTAATTTCTCCTAAAGGAATGACGCGGGTAACGGAATTGTTGTAGCTGATCGTTACTTTCTTCCCGGATTTGATATTGGCTGAAACTTCAAACGATCCCAAACCGATGGACTTTAAAATGTCT
>NZ_JASLCN010000038.1 GCF_030151805.1 Fluviicola sp. | reverse complement strand
AATGATAATTACGAATACCGGATTATCCCTTACCGTTGACAGAATTTCGGGGAGTAGATCTATTGATTAAATCGGTGAATATTCTCCCTGCTATTTTTTATTAAAATGAGTAATTGACAAATCCTTTGTGTAACTTTGTATTGTGAGAAAGGCGTTTATTTACATACTCTTACCCATTTTTATGTTTAACAGTTCGCTGGGAGAATTGTTTAAACTGCCTGAATTGATCATTCATTTCACCGAACATCGCGCACTCAATCAAAACATCGATATTTTTGATTTTATCTCGATGCATTACCTTGGAAACGATTTAAATGATAATGATCAGGACCGGGACATGCAATTGCCTTTCAAAAAAATCAACACTCATTTTTCATTTCAGATTGCATCTATTCCGAAGATTTCCATTCTTCCCAAAGAAAAAATGGAGGTTTTCGATACTTACCTGCATATCATTTTCAAAACCAACCGGCCAAAAGATCCTGCTTTAGCAGCTCTATTCAGGCCTCCTTGCTTCGCATAATTTTATTGTAATTGATTTATGTGTCCGGATTCTACGGACCAATTTTTCATTTTATCATTTAAATTATGCTTCAAAAAATTATCGACTTTTCCGTGAGGAATAAGTTTGTGGTTGGTTTATTCGTTATTGCTCTTCTTTTCTGGGGAACATACCAGGTAACGAAACTACCCATTGATGCTTTACCTGACATCACAGACAATCAGGTTCAGGTTCTAACCGTTTCCCCATCACTGGGAGCTACGGATATCGAACGCTTAATTACCTTTCCGATCGAGCAATCCTGCAGCAATATTCCGGGATTGAAACAAGTGCGGAGTTTTTCCAGGTTCGGGTTGTCATTGGTGACGCTCGTTTTTACGGATGAAACCGATATTCACCTGGCCAGGCAACAGATCAACGAACAACTTCAAAAGGTTAAACAGGAACTTCCTGCCGGAATCGGTTCGCCGGAATTGGCACCGCTTTCTACCGGATTGGGGGAAATTTACCAATATGTGGTCCGGCCGAAAGAAGGTTATGAAAGCCAATACGGGCCAATGGAACTTCGAACGATTCAGGATTGGATTGTCAGAAGGCAATTACTCGGAACTCCCGGAGTTGCCGAAGTTTCCAGTTTCGGAGGAAAACTCAAGCAATACGAGATCGCTATCAAACAAGAACAGCTGAAAGCAAATAATCTCACCATTACAGATGTGTTTAACGCCCTGGAAAAAAACAATGAAAATACAGGAGGTGCTTACATCGAGAAGGGCCCGACCGTGCTTTACATCCGTAGTGAAGGTTTGACTTCCAGTATTCCGGATATCCAGCAAATTGTATTGAAAAACCTGGATAACGGAACGCCGTTGCTGCTGAAAGATGTAGCAACTATTCGCTTTGGTTCTGCAATCCGTTACGGAGCAATGACTTTCAATACGAAAGGTGAAGTTGCCGGAGCTGTCGTGATGATGCTGAAAGGCGAAAACTCTTCGGAAGTGGTGAAACGCGTGAAAGAACGCATTGCCGAAATTCAGAAAATGCTTCCGGAAGGAGTCGTTATCGAACCTTTTCTCGACCGGACAAAAATGGTAAACAACGCCATTCAAACTGTTGAAACCAACTTGTTGGAAGGAGCTTTGATCGTGATTTTCGTCCTGGTGTTTTTTTTAGGAAATATCCGCGCCGGGTTGATCGTTTCATCCGTGATTCCGCTTTCGATGCTTTTCGCCATTATTTTGATGAATCTCTTCGGAGTGGGCGGAAACCTGATGTCTTTGGGAGCAATCGACTTTGGTTTGATTGTAGACGGTTCGGTGATTGTTGTGGAAGTGATTCTGCACCGTTTTTCGCATTCCAAGCAATTCAAACAAATCAGCCGTATTGACCAGAAACAAATGGATTCGGAAGTTTCCAAATCTACCGGATCCATGATCAAATCGGCTGTTTTCAGTCAGATCATTATCCTGATCGTCTACCTTCCGATCTTATCATTGGAAGGAATCGAAGGAAAAATGTTTAAACCGATGGCTTTGACAATTGCTTTTGCAATCCTGGGTGCATTCATTCTTTCCATTACGTATGTTCCTATGATGTCGGCATTGTGTTTGAAAAAGGAAATTTCGCACAAGAAAACCATTACGGATCGTTTGATGATCTGGCTGGAACGCAAATACCAACCGGGATTGAACCGCTTGTTGAATTTCCCGAAAATGATTTTGGGAACAACACTTCTGCTCTTTGGACTTGCGATTTATTTGTTGCTGCAAATGGGCGGTGAATTTATTCCGCAATTGGAAGAAGGGGATTTCGCCGTGGAAACACGTTTATTGACGGGAAGTAACCTGAACAATACCATTCAGGCGACACAGCAAGCTTCCAAAATCTTACTGGAACGCTTTCCGGAAGTGACCAAAATCGTGACCAAAATCGGTTCTGCGGAAGTTCCAACCGATCCGATGCCTTTTGAGGCCGCTGATATGATGGTGATTCTCAAAGACAAAAAGGAATGGACGTCCGCCAAATCATTTCCGGAATTGAGCGAGAAGATGACTAAAGAACTGGAAGAAGTTCCCGGAATTACCGTTGGATTTCAGTTTCCGGTTCAAATGCGCTTCAATGAGCTGATGACAGGTGCACGACAAGACATCGTTTGTAAAATCTACGGGGAAGATCTCGATACATTGACTCATTACGCCAGCAAGCTGGCTCAGATTATCGGAACTGTGAAAGGTGCGATTAATATCTATGAAGAAAAAATGACCGGAATGCCGCAGGTTGTCATCAATTACAATCGCCGGGAAATGGCCAAATATGGGTTGAATGTGGGAGACGTAAACCGGGTTGTGAATACTGCTTTTGCCGGACAAATTGCCGGACAGGTTTACGAGGGTGAAAAGCGCTTCGACATGGTGGTTCGTTTGGAAAACGATGAGCGGAAAAACATTACCGATATCCGGAACCTGATGATTCAAACCGGGCAACACACACAAATTCCCTTGAGCTACGTTGCTTCTATTGAAGAAATAGAAGGTGTGAACCAGATTCAGCGTGAAAATACCAAACGCCGAATCATTGTTGGGTTCAACGTCAGCGGAAGAGATGTTCAGTCGATCGTGAAAGAACTTCAAAGCAAAGTCGAAAAACAGCTGCATCTTTCGCGGGAATACCGCATTGAATACGGAGGTTCTTTCGAAAACATGACTGCAGCAAAAGAGCGCCTTTCCATCGTTGTTCCGATTGCGTTGCTGTTGATTTTCTTGCTCTTGTTCTTCGCCTTTAATTCCGTGAAACAAGGTTTGCTGATCTATACTGCGATTCCGCTTTCGGCGATCGGTGGAATCATTGCCTTGTGGCTTCGCGATCTGCCCTTCAGTATTTCTGCCGGAGTTGGTTTCATTGCGTTGTTCGGAATTGCCGTATTGAACGGAATTTTGCTTGTCAGTGAATTCAACCGCTTGAAAAAAGAAGGCTGGAAAGATGTCAAACGCATTGTGATCCACGCTACAAAATCCAAATTGCGTGCAGTTCTGATGACGGCTTTGGTTCCTTCATTGGGTTTTATCCCGATGGCGATCAGTACCGGAGCCGGCGGAGAAGTTCAAAAACCCCTGGCAACCGTTGTAATCGGTGGATTGATTATCTCTACCATGCTCACGCTCTTTGTGTTGCCGGTTCTGTATATTTTCTCTGAAAAAGGAAGAAACTATTTTCAATCTTCTTCCAAAGGCAAAGTCCTTTCCGTGCTGATTATCGGGTTTTGCAGTTTCCATTCCATGGCGCAGCAACCGATTGATTTGCCTCACGCAATTGACACCGCTTTGAAGAACAACAAATCCATCAAAGCAGTCGAAACGCAGGTCAATCATTCCCGTGCACTGAAAAAAAGCGGGTTTGACATTCAACAAGCTAATGCCGGATTTGAGTACGGACGTTTTAACAGTTTGCGTCTGGACAACCGGTTTTCCCTGTCGCAAACCATTCAGTTTCCAACCGTTTACCGCAACCAGGAACGTTTGATCCAAACCGGAATCAAAATCAGTGAAATTGGGTTTTCTCAAAAGACACTGGAAATCACACTGGGAGTAAAGCAGTTGTTTTACCAATTACTGATCCTGGACGAACAGCGCAAATTGCTTCAAAATGCCGACAGTATGTTTGCCAATTTTCAGCAAAAAATCAAACAGCGTTTTGAAAGCGGGGATATTGACGTACTGGAAATGGCTACTGCAGACAATCAACGGATGCAGATTTCCAATCAACTCAATCAATTGGAAACCAATTATGCGTTTCTTTCGGATCGCTTCAATATGCTGCTGAATGCCAATCTGAGCTATTCTCCGGCTTCCGGACAGATTCAATACCTGCTTCCCATTTTGCCAGATAGCAACTCGTTGAAACGCAATTACAGCCGCCAACTCCAGGAACAAGAATTACTGCTCTCCCAGCAACATCTTCAATTGGAAAAAAGCAGGTTTCTTCCCTCTTTAAGTGCCGGATTCAGTAATACGACCATCATGGGCTGGCAAACTCCCAACGCGGATGCAACAGATTTCTATTTCGGAAGTTCGCGGCGTTTTTCTTCCTTGAATGTGGGAGTCGGAATTCCCCTATTCTTCGGTGCACAAAAATCCCGAATCCGGGCGTCGCGCTTCTCTGTTTTGCAGAAACAACAGGAACTGGATGCTTTGAACCAGGAATTGAACGTACAATTGACCAATGCTGTGAGAGTGTATCAGCGAAATAATCAATTGGTTCAATCATTCAACCAGACGATGATTCCGAATGCCAATACGATGATTCGCACGGCTTCTGAAAAACTTACTGCCGGAGAAATCGGATACATTGATTGGGTTGTTTTGGTCAATCAGGCGATGCAGATCAAAAGTGATTATTATTTCACGATTCAGCAATTCAACGAGGCGGCTTTCGAAATTGAAAAAATCAGCAATATCAATCCATAAAAAGACATTTATCATGAAAACAATATTCACATTCGGACTCCTGTTTTTTCTTCTGCAATCTTGCGGAAGTCAGGAAGAAACGAATACAAGCGCGGAAGCAAAAACGCAAACGCTTCAATCCAATGAAGTGCATCTTACGGAAAAACAGATTCAAAATGCAGGAATTCAATCGGGAAAAACCGAAAGCCGTGATATGCATCTTTCCCTGCAGGTAAACGGAACAATCGACGTGCACCCGGGTAATCAGGTTTCAATCAGTGCTCCTTTGGGCGGATATCTGAGAAAAACAACGCTGATTCCCGGAACGAAAGTGGGAAAAGGAACTGTTCTCGCAACACTGGAGGATCAGCAATACATTCAATTGCAACAGGATTACCTGACTGCCAAAAACAAACTTCAATACCTGGAAGTCGATTACAAGCGTCAAAAGGGCCTGAATGAAACAAAAGTTGCCAGTGACAAGACGCTGCAGCAGGTTCAGAGTGAATATACCAATCAACGCATTTTGGTTCATTCGCTGGCAGAACAGCTTCGTTTGATTGGTTTGGTTCCTGAAAAACTGAACGAGAATTCCATTTCCAGAAGTATTTCCATTCACTCCCCGATTGCCGGTTACGTGACCAAAGTCAATGCAAACATCGGGAAATATATCAATCCTTCGGATGTCATTTTTGAATTGATTAATCCGACAGACGTTTGCGTCAACCTCACCGTTTTCGAAAACGATGCTTCCCGCCTGAAGATCGGGCAAGTGGTGAAATTTACCACGAACAATGATCCGGGAAAAGAGTTCCTGGCAAAGGTTGAGCTTATTTCACCGAGTATTGACGCGGACAGAAGTACACAGGTTCATGCCAAATTGGTCCGATCTTCTTCCGAGTTGTTGCCGGGCACTTTTGTGAATGCGGAAATCGAGTTGAATCATGCGAAAGTGCTCTGTATTCCTGATGAAGCATTGGTGAAATGGGAAGGAAAGCAATACCTTTTTGTAGAAGAAAATAAAGGATTTTATCGCATGACTCCGGTTCAGACCGGAAATTCCAATGAAGGATTTACGGAACTGAAGTCGCAACTTCCTTCAAAAAACATCGTCATCAAAGGTGCTTATACTTTGTTGATGAAATTGAAAAACAATGAAGAATAACTAATCTTTGAAATCATGAAAAAAAGACTGCTATTTGGAATCGCTTGCTTCACATTTGTCCCGGTTTTCGGACAAAACTGGACGGGAGCAATCAACTCAGACTGGAACAATGCTGCAAATTGGTCCACAACTCCATCGAATGGAGACGACATTACGATTGATCCGGCAAATTACACCGGAGTGATGGCGCATCCGCTTGTAAACGGAACTTCGAACTTCACACCCGGTGAAATGCTGGTCCAGAACGGGGCCGAACTCACTATTTCCGGAACTTTGAATACCACAGACCGCGTAGAAATCATCGGAGCCGGAACCATTGTGACAATTACGGCATCCGGTTCTTTTTCGTTGATTGGCGGCGGAAACAATGCCCGTTTGATCTTTGTAGATGATGCTCATTTACAAATGGAAGGTGGAAATCTTTCCAGCGGACAGCGTTTGTTGTTCGAATTGGGAGCTACCGGGGTGATCAACAACGGAACCGTTGTGGTTGGAGAAACCATTGCTTTGGTTGACGGCAGTGTTACCGGATCGAGTAAGCTGACTCAAAACGGCGGAATGATTACCACAAACACCGAATTCGGGTTTGAAAACGAGGCCGGAGTTTACTACCCGACTTTCGAGCAAAACGGCGGAACTTTACAGATCAACGGGGCTTTGGTTTGGCTTGGAGCAGCTCCGGGAGCCGGAAAAGGATATTTCCGCTCGAACAACGGTACTGTGAAAATCACCGGAACGATCGGGAATGATCCGACAAGTACGATGGGAATGCACCTGGAATTGAACGGTGCTTCTACCCTGCTTGAGTATTCCGGAAGTGCTGTTCAGTTGCTTGCCGGCGATTCTGTTTTACTCGATGATCAGGCGACCTGGAAGGAGTTGAATACCGTTTTGTGGCAAAATGCCGGAGTTATTTTTCACTCAGGAAATGCTTTGTTCCAAACCGGAAACAGCATATTGAACGGCAGCGGAATTTACCAATTTAGCCGTGTGACTATTCCGGCCGGAAAGTCATTGAATCACGTTTCACCGCTTTTGCTTTCGGTAAGCGGTAACCTGGATGTTTTGGGAAGTTTCAGTCATAACAGCAACAAATTGGCTTTAAACGGGGCAGCACATCAAACCGTTCATACGGCTTCCGGGAATCTGAATTTATTCGACATTCAAGTGAATAATGCCGCAAACGGTCCGGCTGACGGCGGTTACGGAATTGATCTTCAAACATCGTTGACTATCAGCAATCAATTGGAACTAACAGACGGAATCATTGTTTCTGCCGCTACGGCTCTTGTGAAGCTGGCTGATAATGCTACGTTAACAGGAGGATCCGACAGCACATTCATTACCGGATACATTGAAAAAACCGGAAACGATGCGTTTGAATTCCCGCTTGGAGAAACACCTGACAGGTACAGACCTTTCAGTATTTCTGCTCCGGGTTCTGTTTCTTCGCTTATTAAAGTAGGTTACAAACACCAGGCTTACCCTTCTTTGACACCAGTAGAAACTCCGCTTCAG
>NZ_JASLCN010000482.1 GCF_030151805.1 Fluviicola sp. | reverse complement strand
CCCATGGTGAAACTGCGTACATTTGCTCCTGTAACTCCAGCTTTCAATAACAACGCATTCGTTGTTTGAGTCGGCTGAACAGTCATGTAACCCGAATGCGCGTTCATAATCGAATAAGCTTCGTTCTGAACTTTGTAGGTCATTTCCTGTCCGGCATCCTGCTTATTCAACAAATAACTGAAAGGCAAAATGGCAATCTTATTCTGATGTGCTTCCAACCCGGATTTGGCAATAGAATCCGCTTTCCCGGAACTTGGTTTAGGGGAATTGAAAATTTCCACTCTTCCGCTGGAAAACGTGATCTTGGCAATATCGCTTTTTTTGATTTGATACACCAATGTTTCACCTGAATACACGAACTTGATATCCGTATCTCCTATCTCCTGAACTTTCCCGGCCAATTCTTCTCCCGAGGTTTTCAGGACAATATCATTTTTCAACGTGGATTGTGCAAACCCCATAAATTGGCATAGCAAAAAAATCCCAAGCGTGGCGATTAATTTCATAGTTTTTGTTTTCGTTCTACCAAATGTAAAGAAAATTCCTGAACTCCCCTCCTTCCATTCTGGTCAATTCAAGTGAAAAATAACTACATTTAAATCATGAAAGTGTATACCAAAAAAGGAGATAAAGGCACAACGGGATTGATCGGAGGAACCCGTTTGCCCAAACACCATATCCGGATTGAAAGCTACGGAACGGTAGATGAACTGAATAGTTATATCGGGTTGCTGCGCGATTTGATCAACGAAGACTCCAAATCAGAAGTACTGATCGAAATCCAGGACCGCCTTTTCACCATTGGTTCGCATTTGGCGGCCGATCCTGTGAAATCAAAAATGACCTTGCCGGAATTGTACGAAAGCGATATTACGTTCCTGGAAAATCACATCGACGCAATGGATGCAGAAATTCCACCAATGAAGTTTTTTGTTCTTCCGGGCGGAAATGTGATCGTTTCACAATGCCATGTTGCCCGTTGCATTTGCCGCAGAGCTGAGCGATTGGTTGCCCAACTCAGTGAATCAGAGCCGGTAAACCCGTTGATCAGCGCCTACATGAATCGTTTGAGCGATTACCTCTTTGTCCTGTCGCGAAAACTGGCGCATGAATTAAATGCAACGGAAACCCCCTGGAAACCAAGAACTCACTGATTAAAAGCCGCTTAAGAAAGTTTTTTTCGAATCCTTGACAAAACACTTGGTTTTTTTTAGAATAAGATTATTTTTGCGCAAATAAACAACAATATCACTAAGACATGTACTGGACATTAGAACTCGCATCCTACCTGGAAGACGCTCCATGGCCCGCAACAAAAGATGAATTGATCGATTACGCAATTCGTGCAGGAGCTCCTTTAGAAGTAGTTGAAAACCTACAAGATTTAGAAGATGAAGGTGATGTATATGAAAGCATCGAAGAAATTTGGCCAGATTATCCGTCTAAAGACGACTTCTTATTCAATGAAGATGAATATTAAATTCATATCTATTTAAAAAAGGTTCTCGATTCGGGAACCTTTTTTTGTACTTGTTCTACGCATGTCGTTCTCGATACCCACTAACACGGACTCGAACTGACATGCACAGAATCTCAAAAGCGCTTAAGAAATGGATTAATCCTGTCCCGTCAAGTATTCCGGCCTTTAGCAAAGCGAAAGATCGGAATGTATCGAGACACGGACAGGAGCAATCTATCCAAAACACCATCTTCAACTCCGCTCAGTCGACGTTTTACAAAGAATACTTTTCACAAAGAAAAAAGCGCCGGTCAAATAACCGGCGCCTTTTAAATCTAAGTGGAATTTCTTATTAGTTTTTCACGATTCGCACGGTGTGAAATGTATTCTCAGCCTGGATGATCAACTGGTATACTCCGCCGCTGAATGCGGATAAATCCAGTTTCGTTCCATCAGCAGCAATTCCGTCCAAAATCGTTCTTCCCTGGGCATCCGATACAGAATAGCTGAAAGATCCCGGGAATTCAATCGTTGTAAATCCTACAGTCGGATTCGGATATACCACCAATTGATTTGCTGTCAATTCATTGATTCCTAAACACTGATCAACTGTAATCGTTGATGAAGCAGTATTCTGACAATTGTTCTGGTCCGTGTAAGTATATGTTACCGGGTGAATTCCAACTCCTGCCGTTGAAGGATTGAAAACAGTTCCGCTGATTCCGTTTCCTGAATAAGTTCCTCCGGCTGGTAAACCTTGATTCAGAACCGCGGATCCGTTAGAAATACAGAAAGCAGGAATTGCTGAAAGTGTTACGCCTGGTAACGGATTCACCGTTAAGGTCATTTCATCTTCTGCTTCACAACCATTGGCATCCGTTCCCGTTACGGTATACGTTGTTGTTCCCAAAGTCGGAACAAAAGAAACACCATTCGTAACGCCATTATCCCAGTTATAGGTTACAGCTCCTGAGCCATTCAAAGTCACAGATGCGCCATTACAAACAATTCGATTTTGTCCTGCACTTACCGTTGGAAGGTTATTCACGAAAACAGTTACCTGGTCCGTATTGGTACACCCGTTGCTTCCGGTTCCGGTTACTTCAAAAGTTGCCTGGTTGTTAACCGGGAAAGGTGTTCCGTTTGTAATACCGCCTGTCCAGGAATAAGAAGTCGCTCCTGAACCCAATAATGTAATCGTAGTTCCTTTACAAACCGTTTGATCCGGGCCTGCTGAAACGTTTGGTAAAGCCTGAGCAGTTACCAGAATACTTGCTGCCTGAGAGGTACAACCGTTTCCGTCAGTATACGTCAAAAGATACGTGTTTGTTGCTGTTACGTTGATCGTTTGTGAGGTAACACCTGTTGACCAGGAGTTTCCTGTTGCAGAAGAGGAAGTCAAAATAACGGATCCTCCGGCGCAGAAGGTTGTTGCTCCGTTCGGCGTAATGGTTGGTACAGCAGGGTTGCTGTTTACCGTTATCACTGCCGGAGCAGAAGCTGCAGAACAAGTTCCGTTCGAAACAGAAACAGTATAATTTCCAGCGTTTGAAACAACAATACTTTGAGTCGTTTCTCCCGTTGACCAGGTATTTCCGGTCGCCTGGGAAGAAGTTAAAGTAACAGATCCACCGGCACAGAATGTGGTTGATCCGTTTGGTGTGATTACCGGTGTAGCAGGAGCGCTGTTTACAGTTACCACTACAGGAGCAGAAGTTGCAGAACAAGTTCCTCCGGTTGAATAAGTAACAGAGTATGTTCCCGCATTTGAAACTGTGATGCTTTGAGTTGTTTCTCCCGTTGACCAGGTATTTCCGGTTGTTTGGGAAGAAGTCAAGGTAACGGAGCCGCTTCCGCAAAGAGATAAAGAGCCGCTTGCATTAACCGTTGGGGCAGCAGGAGCTGAATTGACCGTAATTGTTTCTGTAGCTGTTCCGGTACATCCCGAACCATTATCAGCTGTTACCGTATATGTTGCTGTTGCTAAAGGAGTAAACGGAACGTTATTCACCACTCCGTTGTTCCATGAAATGTTTTGTCCGCCGGTTGCAGAAAGTGTTACTGTTTGTCCCTGGCAAATCGAATGCGACGATGCACTGGTCACAATTGCAACTCCGGTTGTTGTTACATTGAAACTTCCTGTATAATTGAACTGACCATCATTCGCTGTCAATGTAACCTGAGCAGTTCCCAACGAATTATTACTCAGATTATTGATTGTAATTCCATAAGTTCCGCCTCCTGCATTCGTAATCGTAATATCGCTGTTATCAATCACACTTTGGTTATTACTTACCGCTGTTACGGATGTAATTGCAGCACCCACATTGGAAATAAGTGCATTCACATTACTCATTCCCGTCGACTTACAGATTGTTTGCGCTGAAGGCATGGTAATCGTTGCGTCGTTATCCCGATTCACAATTGCTTGTGTTTTATTTGGCAATGCAGCATAAGTAGCATCCGCACTTCCAGTAGTTGAGGCAACGAGGTTAAACGTAATGTCTCCATCGTCATCTGTATCATCAACACCCGTTACAACAACATTCTGAACCTGATTCCAGTTTGTTGGAGTAAAGGTCAATTGAGTTGGACTCACTGTTCCTTCTGTCAAATCCGAAGAAGACAAATCCACTGTTACGTTTCCTGTTGGTTGCGTCCCCAAAACAATACCGATTGTTGCTGTAGTTCCTGCCTCACTCACGGAATATGTTCCGTTGGTGCTAAAAGCAACCCCCGGGAAAGATACCGCATTGTATGCACGGGTATAAATTCCCCGGGTATCTCCCTGGAATCCGTTCCCGCTCCACGCAGCCACAAATCCACCATTCGGCAATTTCGCAAGACAAGGTTGTTCTTGTTCATCCGCACTCGTACTATTTACCTGTAAAATTCCGGTTCTGCTTTGATTGTAGTTCTTTCCATAGATCACGTAGACTTCCTCATAATTCGGAGTCGGAGCATTACCATTCGGTAAATTGACCCATAATGACTTACCAACCACATAGTCTCCGTTATCATATAGCTGCGCTACGGTTCCTTCATGCCAGGTATAAGAATTTCCTGTCAGGATCGCGCTGTTATTGACAATAAACGTTCCGGTACTGCTTAAGATCCACAGACGCAACTTATTTGTCCCGGGATACTCACCGTGAGTTGTTGCGATCACGACTTCTCCATTGCTGTTTCCGCTTGCATCCATATCTGCACCGACATAATTATCAACACCCGGAGCCCAGATAATTTGTTCCGGGATTTCTGCAACAAAAGAACTATTGAATGTCTTGCGCATAATTTTTCTTTCTACTACGCAACATCCTGTCGTAATCTGTAAATGATAAATAGCCGTTAAGCGACCATCGTTGTGATAGATAATATTCGGAGCCTCTACATAGGAATAACCTGATACTTCCGTTACCCGAACCTCCGCATTGATCCAGGCATTCGTAGACAAATTATATCCTCTCAGGTATAATTGTTTATTCGCATCCCTGCCGTACAGGAAAGCCAGTGAATCGCCCTTGATCGCGAAATCCTGTTTGTTAAAAGGAACAGTTGTTGAAACCGTAATTGCAGGTGCAACCACGTTTAATTCATCCAACACATGGAATTTCAATACAGCGCCATCTATATAAGAAATGACATACTTCCCGTTTTTCCAGTGTTCGATATTCAAAAATTTGGAAGCAGATGACGTGATCGTTATTTCACCTGTAACCGGGTTATGGGAACTGTCGTATCTTCTTGCTTTCAGTGTTCCATACGTTTGTCCGTCGATCCAGATAACCACATAACTACCATCAGGAGCAGCAGCAACTTTGGGAGAAAATTGAGCAGGTGGAATATCTGTATTCACCAATTGTTCGAGAGAAAGGGGACTCAATGTTTGTCCCCAGCCTGCGATCCATAGAACCGCAAAAAAGAATGTAAGTACTATTGATTTCATAAACTCTTATTAAAAAAAACCAGGACAAATTTATAGACTCGTCAATGTTTCCCTGGCCTTCAGGAGCAACTAAAAACAATCGGATATACATTCGTAAAACGCGTAATAAAAAAACCACTGATTCACAACACGTTAACTTTCCATGTGGTTTATAATCGTTCCGATAAGATCGGATTTTGCGGCAACAAAAAAGCCCCGACGATAAATGTCGGGGCTTCAGTGTTTTATGATGTCAATATTTACACATTGAATCTGAAATGCATGATGTCTCCATCCTGCACGATGTATTCTTTTCCTTCTACTTTAAACTTCCCGGCTTCTTTCACTGCAGCTTCAGAACCCAAAGTTGTGTAATCTTCATATTTCATGACTTCTGCGCGGATAAATCCTTTCTCAAAATCGGTATGAATAACACCGGCAGCCTGTGGAGCGGTTGCACCAACCGGAACTGTCCAGGCACGAACTTCTTTCACTCCTGCCGTAAAATAAGTTTGCAAATTCAATAAGGAATAAGCAGAACGAATCAAACGATTCACCCCCGGTTCTTCCAAACCAAGCTCTTCGAGGAACATCTGGCGCTCTTCGTATGTTTCCAATTCGGAAATATCTGCTTCAATTTTTGCTCCTACAACCAGGATTTGCGCTTTTTCATCTTTCACAGCTTCACGAACTGCATCCACATGTGCATTTCCGGTTTTTACGGCAGATTCTTCTACGTTACAAACGTACATCACCGGCTTGGATGTAATCAACTGGAATTTCTCAACGATTTCAGCTTCTTTTTCATCAAAAGTCATGGAACGAACGGATTTCCCTTGCTCCAATGTTGCTTTGATTGCCAATGCCAAATCGTTTTCTTTCACCACTTCCTTGTCTCCTGATTTCAGGTTACGAGCCAATGATTGAATGCGTTTTTCAATGGATTCCAAATCCTTCAGCTGAAGTTCGATATCGATGATTTCTTTATCACTTACCGGATCTACGCGTCCGTCTACGTGAATAATGTTTCCATCTTCAAAGCAGCGAAGTACATGCAGAATAGCATCTGTTTCACGGATATTTGCCAAAAATTGATTTCCAAGGCCTTCTCCTTTCGAAGCTCCTTTCACTAATCCTGCAATATCAACGATTTCCATGGTTGTAGGAACCACTCTTTCAGGATTTACCATCGATTCCAATTTCTCCAAACGAGGATCCGGAACTGAAATAGTCCCCACATTCGGTTCGATAGTACAGAAAGGAAAATTCGCAGATTGCGCCTTAGCGTTTGATAAACAATTAAACAATGTCGACTTACCAACATTCGGCAAACCAACTATTCCGCATTTCAATGCCATAAAAAAAATTTGTGCAAAGATACTTTTAAATTGAAAATGTAAAATGCAAAATTGAAAAGTAATTATGAATCCGGAATTTTGCATTTTAACTTCTCCCTTTTCAATTGTCCATTTTCAATTAACGATTCATTTACTATTTTCGCATCTGTTCAAAATAAAATCATCCCGGTATGTTATTCCGCAAACTATTTTTCATCTGTGCATTTTTTTCTCTTGGAGCTGTAAACGCTCAGCAAAGTGATTCGCTAAAAATCCGCCAACTCTTTGACGAAGCATTGTTAAGAGGAAAGGCTTACGAAGATCTGCGTTCATTGTGTAAGGGAATTGGAGCGCGTTTGTCAGGGTCTTCCCAGGCTCAGATGGCAGTAGAATGGGGAAAACGAAAAATGGAAGGGTACGGTTTTGATAAAATCTACCTGCAGCC
This sequence comes from Fluviicola sp., assembly GCF_030151805.1. Lineage (GTDB taxonomy): Bacteria > Bacteroidota > Bacteroidia > Flavobacteriales_D > Crocinitomicaceae > Fluviicola. The sequence goes on along the minus strand of NZ_JASLCN010000482.1, from coordinate 3,709 downwards.
GGTCATGGTTCCGCATTGGGAAAGGGGAAACAAGGAAGTAGCCTGGTTTCAAAGTGCTTCGGGAGAACCGGTTCCTGTTGAGATCCTTGCCTTGGGAGGTTCCATTGGTACAAATGGTATGCTGAAAGCAGAAGTCATTGAATTCAAATCGTTGGATGAACTCAGAAAAGCATCTAAAACAACTGTTCAGGGGAAAATCGTATTCCTGAATCAACCGATGAATCCTGCAGATATCGTGACATTCAAAGCTTACGGCGGCTGCTACAGCATTCGCGGAGAAGGAGCTGTGGAAGCTTCGAAATTGGGAGCAGTTGGTGTTGTAATCCGCTCTTTGGCGCTTCCTGAAGATCATTTTCCGCATACCGGTTCCATGTATTATAACGCTGAAACGAAAAAAATTCCTGCCGGAGCTTTATCAACGGTTTCATCCAATGAACTTTCGAAAGCCCTTTCCAATGGGAAAGTAAACCTCATCATGGAAATGGATTGCAGGGATTTCCCGGACGAACCATCGTTTAATGTTATGGGAGAAATTACCGGCAGCGAAAAACCGAATGAAATTATCACCATTGGCGGACATTTGGATTCATGGGACACGGGCGAAGGCGCGCATGACGACGGAGCCGGAATTGTTCACTGCCTGGAAGCCTTAAGAATCCTGAAAGTGACCGGAATCAAACCGAAACATACCATCCGCGTAGTTTTCTTTATGAACGAGGAAAACGGAAACAAGGGCGGAATTGCATACGCGGAATGGGCAAAGAAAGAAAATCAAAAGCAAATTGCAGCGGTAGAAAGTGACCGCGGAGGTTTTACGCCACACGGGTTTGAGTGCGACGGAAAAGAATCGTATATTCAACTGATCAAAGGATTCGCACCGATTCTTGAGCCCTACGGATTACATCATTTTGCAGCCGGATACGGAGGAGTTGATATCAGTCCTTTGAAACGGTCTTACGATGGTATTCCGCTTTTCGGTTTGGTGCCGGATTCTCAGCGCTACTTTGATTTCCACCACGCACCAAGCGATGTTTTTGAAAGTGTCAACAAGCGCGAACTGGAACTGGGATGTGCAAGTATGGCAGCTTTTGTGTATTTATTGGATAAAGCCTTGTAATCATGAGTAATCAAAAACACTTCATCGGAAGACCAAACCCGGAAACAGCTCCGGCCTATGCCAAATATTACTTCGACAGGACTATCGGGCAGGATGATTTAATTCACGCCCTGGAACAGGATTTGGAACAAACCGTTTCGTTTATTGAAGGTCTTCCTGAAAGCAAAGCAGATTTTCAATATGCTGATGATAAATGGACCTTGAAAGGAGTGCTTCTTCATGTCATTGAAACCGAACGCATTTTTCAATACCGCGCCCTTCGCTTCTCCCGAAAAGATCACACTCCGATAGAAGGATTCGACGAAGGCTGGTATTCACAGCACAATAATACGGATCAGCGCACCCTGACTGATCTGAAAGACGAATTTTACGACGTCCGGAAAGCAAGTGTTTCGCTTTTCCTGGGAATGACTGCAGCTATGCTGGACGAAACCGGAACAGCAAACAACAGCCCGAATACCGCCCGAAACCTGGGCTGGATGATCGTCGGACACGGAATCCATCACTGCAATATCATCAAAGAACGTTATCTCGTAGATACGGATGAGATCTTTTAAACCGCTGAGACACAAATACACGGGTGGTTTTAGTGACTAAAAACCGATGCTTACACAGAAGCCTCACGCCTCCAACAAGCTGTTTGTCAGAATTTTAACCCAATTCATCGGTTAAAACCAAGAGATCATCGAATAACAACACTTCATAACCAGGCTTTGTTTTTTAACAGAAAGTCTATTTTTAGTAAGGTTTTTTTTCTACATTTAGTTGAAATCATACTTAATTTTTTAGTTATGAAGAAACCATTATTCACTTTCGCTATGTGTATGGCATTTGTTTCCGTTTTCGGACAAAGTGTCGACAGGAAATTTGCCCTTGGTATCAATGGCGGTTTATCGGATTATCACGGTGAACTCAACCAGAAATGGTTCAATATGAACAAGGCCTATCGGGGACAACTTGGTTTGTCCGGAAACTACTATCTCAATCCCTGGTTTAATCTCGGTTTGGACGTTACTATCGGAAAGCTGGGATTCCACTTACCCAATAATATGGGATACCGTTCGGATATGGGGCAAGCCAATCTGAATGTGAAATTCAAGTTTAACAATGGAAAATGGATCAAGGAAGACGCTGTGTTTCAACCCTACATTTTTATCGGAACCGGATTTGCCCATTATCTCAAAGACAACCTGAACATTGCAGGAACTGACTGGACAGGAAATGCGGGATTGGGATTCAACATCATGGTCAATGAAAAATTCGGGTTCAATTACAACCTGAACTACGCGTATACCAATCGGGATTACCGCGATCATCATTCCAACGGAAAATACAACGATCAATTCATGATTCACACGATCGGAGTTCTGTTTCCTCTCGGAAAAACAAAAGATACGGACGGTGACGGAGTTGGAGACAGACGGGATAAATGTGCCAATACTCCTTCGGGCGTAAGTGTTGATATTTACGGTTGTCCGCACGATAAAGACAAAGACGGAATTCCGGATTACCAGGATAAATGTCCGGATGTTGCCGGAATCTCTTCCATGAATGGTTGCCCGGATACGGACGGCGACGGAATTACAGATGCAGAAGACGCTTGTCCGAAAGTTGCCGGAGTAAGCAGCGCAAAAGGTTGTCCGGATGCCGATGGAGACGGAATCACAGACGCAGATGACGCATGTCCGGATGTGAAAGGATTGGCTTCGATGAAAGGTTGTCCGGATGCAGATGGTGACGGAGTAACCGATGCTGAAGATGCTTGTCCGAAAGTAAAAGGTCTTGCACAATTCAAAGGCTGTCCGGATACGGATGGAGACGGTGTTCCTGACAATGAAGACAGATGTCCGAAAATTGCAGGTGTTGCATCAAATAACGGTTGTCCGGAAATCAAGGCAGAAACGCTCAAAGTATTCGAAAGAGCCTTGAAAGGAATTCAATTTGAAACCGGAAAAGATGTCATTAAGAAAACATCCTATGAAGTATTGGATAACGTCGTGAAAATCATGAAGGAAAATCCAAGTTATCAGTTAGAAATCAATGGCCATACAGACAGTCAGGGAGACGATGCGAAAAACATGGTGCTTTCTCAAAAACGGGCTGAAGCCGTAGAAGCCTACCTGGTGAAAAAAGGAATTGGCACAGAAAGACTCCATCCTACCGGTTATGGAGAAACCAAACCGAAAGCAAGTAACGATACCAAAGAAGGACGTTCGGAAAACCGGCGTGTGGAGTTTGTCGTGAAGTTTTCAGAATAAGCAGACTACTTGAAAATACGGGAAGGGAGGATCGAAAGGTCTTCCCTTTTTTTCCTAATTATAGTGAAGAATTCAGTTCGGTTAGTTCCTTGTAATGAACTCTTTCAGCTTTTAAACCAGCGTGGAATAAGAAGTTTCAATGCAAAAAATCCAATATCACCTGTATTCTGACACATAATCTGTTTCCCCTGTTCATTTCTTGGTTAATTAATTTTCATCACAAATTGATAATATCAGCTTTATTACTGCTAAATTTGCACCCTGAACTGTTAATCGGATATCCAATCGATTAATGGAAAATGAACAAGTATGGCAGATATTTTTGATAAAATTG
>NZ_JASLCN010000477.1 GCF_030151805.1 Fluviicola sp. | reverse complement strand
AATTAGGAATTAGGAATTAGGAATTATTTTTTCCATTCAACAGTTTCAATCAAATGAAGCAGATCTGCTTTCAGATAATTCAAAGACGGGCGCAGCGAATCGTAATTCGGTTTACAGTTCATTAAAACTTCTCCGCGTAAGAAATGAGAAGTGGAATCTGTTAGATAAAACTGAAAATTAGTAGCCACATCGCCCTCAAATTCGAAGAGCGTTCCGTATACTTTCTTGTCTTTGAAAATAAACTTCTGATCGCTGATTTTAGTTGCTTTGATTTGATGTTCATCTACCTTGTCATTTGAAAGATTGATGTATCGAACCAAAGTGTCTCTGTTTGGAATGGTATAATAATTCAAATACAACACTCCGTTCAAAGGACCCAGGAAAATTTCCTTGTGATTGGTCATTTCACCTCTGTATGTGATTGGTTTTGCGATATACGCTTTGGATAATTCAAACGAATAAGTCGTAGCATCATCTATTTTCTGATAGGAATGCTTCGGAAAATCGGTTCGCAGATAGGTCGACGGTTTCGGAATCAATAAATCATCACCTCCGCACCCGGTGAAAAGCAAAGCTAAAATCAACGTTGAACCAATTATTCTAATCATTTTCCTGTATTGTTTTAATCATTTTTATTCGCCGCTTATCGGAGCTTTCCACAATCAGCTTGATATTTCCGCAGCGAATGTATTCGTTATTTCGCAAAATCCGGCCGGCTTGTTCAATAATAAATCCTCCGATGGTATCCGATTCGCCCTTTGTCTGCTCAAAATCCTTTCCGTCAATTTCGAGTACTTTGTAGAAATCTACCAGCGAAGTCCGGCCTTCAAACAAGTAAGTGCCTTCATCAATTTTCGTGTAGATGAGGTCGTCGTCGTCAAATTCATCGGTAATATCGCCGACAATTTCTTCCAGAACATCTTCCAGAGTGACCAATCCGTTTGATCCGCCGTACTCATCCACCACAATGGCCATGTGCATTTTCATGTCCTGAAATTCTTTGAGCAAATCGTCAATCTTCTTGTTTTCAGGAATGAAATAAGGCTTGCGCAACAATGGTTTCCAGTCAAAAACGTCGTTGTTAATGAATGGAAGCAAATCTTTGATGTATAAAATCCCGATCACATGATCAAAAGAAGTTTCATGAACCGGAATCCGTGAATATCCGGCATCCAGAATCACATCCAATACTTCCTGAAAAGTCGCTTCGTTGGAAATGGTTACAATATCCAGGCGGGATTTCATGATTTGCCGCACATCGGTGTTCCCGAATTTGATAATTCCTTCCAGGATCCGGTGTTCATCTTCGTTATCAGAATCTTCTTTTGTAAGAGCGAGTGCATGTTCCAGGTCATCCGAAGAAAGATTGATTCCACGTTTTTTCGCCCGTCGGTTAATCATATTCGTTCCGTTTACCAATAACCAGCGCAGCCAGGAAAAAGGAGGAAGCAGGTTGATGAAAGCGATAGGTCCGGACATGAAACGCGCGGTCGCCAGGATATTTCTGGAAGCATATAATTTTGGTGCCACTTCTCCGAGCAAAAGCAGGAACGTTGTAATTCCGACCACTTCTATAAAGAAACGCAGGGTGCTTGACTCCTCTGATTGAGGAAAACAGCGGTCAATAACGCCCGTAGAAAGAATAATGATGCAAACGTTGATGAAATTGTTCGTGATCAGAATTGTTGCCAGTAAATCTTTCGGCTTTGAAATGAGTCTTAAGATCGCTTTTGAACTCCGGGAATGCTCTTCGTCCAGGTTTTTCTTTTCGGAAGGACCCAATGCAAAAAAAGCAACTTCCGATGCCGAGATCAATGCCGAACAGGCAATGAGAATGAGAATAGTGATTAAAGAAATGATGTTGTCAGAAATGTGAAAACCAGCTTGAATACTGGCGGGAACAATGTCTGAACTTAACTCCGGTATGCTATCCATGGCTAAAACGGTAAATCGTCATTGGGGTCAATATCCAAATTCATAGGACTTGGATTTTGAGGTTCTTCCGTAGGATAAGGAGGAGTTGTTTGATTCATCGGACGTTCCTGATCATTTCGCGGAGTTAGAATCGTTAACTCATCGGCAACAACTTCCGTTGTATAACGTGTTGCTCCCGATTGATCTGTCCAGGAACGTGTTTTCAACTTTCCTTCTACGTAGATTTTTTGCCCTTTTCGCACGTATTTCTCGACTACTTCGGCCAAACCTCTCCACACAACAATATTATGCCAATCGGTATTGTCTTTTCGTTCACCGGTTGTTCTGTCCGTATATGTTTCGGACGTTGCAATAGGAAAACTCGCAACAACTGCTCCGTTTTCCAAACGTCTTACTTCCGGGTCTTTTCCTAAATTTCCGATTAAAATGACTTTGTTTACGCTACCTGACATAATCTTGAATCTCTTTACACAAATATAAAGTTACGAATTCCTGAAAGAATTGAAAATTTAAAATAGAGAATTTAAAAGGTGTCGTAACTTTTCAATTTTACATTCTCCATTTCCCATTATTCTTCCGATTCAAGGTACTTTTCCATCAAACGGTGAATCGGGTAATCAGGCAGATCTTTCTTATCAATGAATTTGAGCTCGAAACCTTCAATTTCGGCTCCCGTACTCTTATAGAAATAAGCGTAAATATGCTGGTGGCTTAGAATATGCTTTGTCTGATAACACAAATGTGCTGAGTCTTTAAAGGCAGAAGGAGCCAGATCATCGTCACTTTCAATCAGGGGAAATTCATACAATTTTTCCCAAACATCCTTTCCTGTTCGTTGATCCAGGGCAATTTGCTGATCTTTTTCAAGGTGCAAATAATGGAAATAGCGCTTGCGAACCTTTGTTTTTCCCTTTTTAAACGGTCTTTTCTTAATCAGTTCCGGGTTAAATGCGCTGGCACAGCTTGCCGAAAGAACGCAGGAACCGCAATCCGGATTATTGGGAACACATTGAATAGCTCCGAATTCCATAATTGCCTGGTTGAACAGGGCGGGCGCAGATTCGGGAATCAGGGAATCCGCTAATTCCTGGAAGATCTTTTTCCCCGGACCGGAATCAATTGCTTCGTCGATGCCGTAATACCGGCTTAGAATACGGTACACGTTTCCATCCACAACTGCGTGAGGCAAATCAAAAGCAAAAGAAGAAATGGCTGCTGCTGTGTAGGGTCCGATTCCTTTCAGTTGAATGATCTCTTGATACGTTTTTGGGAATTCGCCCTGGTATTCGTCCCGGACCTGTTGAGCAGTTTTATGTAAATTGCGTGCACGTGAGTAATACCCCAAGCCTTGCCAAAGTTTCAAAACGGATGCCTCATCTGCGTCTGCAAGATGATTCAAAACGGGGTAATTTTCGATAAATTTCAGGTAGTAATTTAGTCCCTGATCAACTCTTGTTTGTTGCAGGATTACCTCCGATAACCAGATAAAATACGGGTTTTTCGTGCTTCTCCATGGAAGCTCGCGAGCATTTAGTCTGTACCAATCGCTTATTAGTAGAACAAAATCAGCCATTTAGGGAAAAAATTGAACATTTTTAAAAATAAAGCAAAAATAAACGCTTTTGCTGACTACTTTTGCACCTGAAAATCACATTGTTGAAAAACTTTAATTTATAATAAGATGACAAAGGCAGATATCGTTGCTGAGATTGCAGAGGAAACAGGATTGGAAAGAAATGAAGCACAGAAAGCTGTAGAGGCATTTATGACTTCTATTAAGACTTCTTTGACGAAAGGTCAAAATGTTTATTTGAGAGGTTTTGGTAGCTTCATTGTGAAAGAGAGAGCAGAGAAGACGGGGCGCAATATTTCAAAAAACACAACGATTATTATCCCGGCTCACAATATTCCTTCATTTAAACCAGCAAAAACGTTTGTTGAAGAGGTGAAGAATAAAGTGATTGTGAAATAATTCCATCTTTTTTACAACAACTACTTTGTAGGAAAACTTATTTTGATATCTTTGCACTCCTGTTTCACGCAGGAGTGCTTTTTTTAAAAGCTATTGAAATTGAAATAATTGAATTAATAACCATAAAATAATATTGCTATGCCAAGCGGTAAGAAAAGAAAAAGACATAAAATGGCGACGCACAAGCGTAAGAAAAGACTAAGAAAGAATCGTCATAAGAAGAAGAAATAGAAACTTCTTGAAGATAGTTGGAAGAGCTTAGTAAGTGTTTTTACTTACTAAGTTTTTCTGTTTTAGTTACTTTCTAATTATACGTTCGTGAGTTTAGAACTAGTTGTAGACACCCGTGATGGTGGTGTTTGGCTTGCTCTCTTGCGCGATGGGAAATTGATTGAACTGCATGAAGAACAGGGAAGTACTGACTTTGCCGTAGGTGATATTTATCTGGGGAAAGTTCGGAAAGTGGTTCCAAGTTTGAATGCTGCATTTGTGGATGTCGGATACGAAAAAGATGCGTTTTTGCATTATTTGGATCTGGGGCCGCAATTTCAGTCATTGAATAAATTTACCAAAGACACCCTGCAAGGGAAGCAGAATGTCGCTGACTTATTGTATTTTAAGTCGGAGAAAGACATTCCGAAAGACGGAAAGATTACCGAAATTGTATCAACCACATCACCAATATTGGTTCAGGTTGCAAAAGAACCGATTTCAAGTAAAGGACCACGCTTAAGTGCAGAATTAACACTCGCTGGCCGTTATTTGGTATTAGTGCCATTTTCGGAGAAAATTTCGATCTCTCAAAAAATTAAAAGTCAGGAAGAACGCGATCGCCTGCGTCACCTGATGGATGACATTAAGCCGAAAAACTTTGGTGTCATCATTCGTACTGTTGCCGAAAACAAAAAAGTAGAGGCAATCGATCAGGATTTGCGAAATCTGATGGAGAAGTGGAAGACGATGCATGCGAATTTGAAGCAGGCTACTCCACCTCGCCGTGTTTTAGGTGAAATCGACAAGACATCATCTATTCTGCGCGACCTTCTGAATGCAGACTTTTCAAACATCCATGTCAGCGATGAAAAGCTAATGGCTGAATTGAAAGAGTACATTAGCGGAATTGCTCCGGGAAGAGAGAAGATCCTGAAACTGTATGATGGAAAACTCAATATTTTTGAGCGTTTCGGCATCAATAAGCAGATCAAAACCATGTTCGGGAAGAAAGTTCCGCTTCCTTCCGGTGGATATCTGATCATTGAGCACACGGAAGCAATGCACGTTATTGATGTGAACAGCGGAAACCGTAAAGGTGCCGACGGACAGGAATCAAACGCGCTTGCAACGAATGTCGAAGCAGCTGAAGAAATTGCACGTTTGCTGCAATTGCGCGATATGGGAGGAATCGTTTGTATCGATTTCATTGATATGCACGATAAGGAAAACAACAAAGAGTTGTTTGAGAAGTTGAAAGAATTTATGCGCTCGGACAGAGCAAAACACAACATTCTTCCTCCTTCCAAATTCGGTGTAGTGGAAATCACCCGCCAGCGTGTAAGACCTGAAACGGATATCAATACTTCTGAAACGTGTCCTACATGTAACGGAACCGGAGAAGTACAAGCTTCTATTCTTTTTGCTGAAGAGATTGAAACAAACCTGAACTTCCTGTTGACGGATAAAAAAGAGCCGAAAGTTTCTTTGCTGGTTCATCCGTACCTGGAAGCATATTTCAAAAAAGGGTTGATCTCCAAACAATGGAAATGGTTCTTTAAGTACAAAAAATGGATTGATGTACGCGGTGTAACCGCTCATCACTTACTGGAATATAGCTTCCGGGATAAAGATAATAACGAAATTGCTCTCTGATATGGGGAGCAATTTTTCGTTTCTGGAAGCTAAGCACAAAATAGAAGCCTATTGTGCGTATCAGGATCGCTGTCATTTTGAAGTGAAAAACAAATTGTTTTCCTGGGGACAAAGTCCGGATCAGGTGGATCAATTAACAGCTTATCTGATCGAAAACAAATTCCTGGATGAAGGCCGTTTTGCGGATTCGTATGTTTCCGGAAAATTGAGAATAAAACATTGGGGAAGAATCAAGATCCGGCAAGGCCTGCGTTTGAAACAAATCCCGGAAAAGATTGTGCTTCTGGCTTTCAAAAAGATTGATCCGGATGAATATTTTGAAATCCTGAAAAAGGAAATTCTAAAAAAACAAAAGGATCTTTCAAATGAGAAAGATCCCTGGAAAAGGAAAGCAAAGACTCTTCGTTATGCACAATCAAAAGGTTTTGAAAACGATTTGATTTATGATGCGTTAGCTTCTGTTGAAGAAGAGTAATTTCTTTTTTTTTGAAAGAGAATTCAGTCTGCTTCTCCTGTCAAGAGAGCAATTGACTAGCAAATAGCACAATCTTTTTCGGGAATTGAAACAGGAATGATTTCCAGAACACGGTGTGGAAAATGGCCATTACGCTGAAAACCGTCGTAAACAAGAACAAGCAAAGCTTGTGAAGACTGAAGAAAGCCTGAAAGGC
>NZ_JASLCN010000473.1 GCF_030151805.1 Fluviicola sp. | reverse complement strand
ATCACCTGGTTTGCGATGTTTCGCTGAACGAAGATACTTCCCGGAGGAAGGTTTACGATTTCGTTAGCCGGCACACGACTGTCCGAGCATCCGATCCATAAATATTCGGGTGTTTGTCCTTTCGACAAGTTGTCAAAAAATGCAGGGTCTTTTGCCAATGTTTCTTCGACCCATGCTTTATTTCCTTCAAAAATTTCTTTCATATTCTGCTTTTTTTGGAGTTATTATTTCAATTTGAATGTTTTTGTCTACAGCGCGTATTTTGAAATCTTCGATAGACTCCACAATATCGTTCGCTAAAAATTTTGCTTCACTTTGATCAATGATCACTTTGACATCATTTGGAATTTTCAAAAGTGTTTCAATCAATGAAGCCTTGTTTAAAAATGTCATATGCTCTGTTAACCGAATGCGGTAAACACCCTCCTCTACCGAAAGGTAGTGAGATAATTTATAATTATAGTATAGGATTACTAAAAAAGAAACGCCCAATCCGATTGCAATTCCAATCAATAAATCGGTGAAAAGAATCCCCACGATCGTTGAAATAAACGGAAGGAATTGAAGCCATCCTTCTTTGTAAACTTTTTTAAACAAGCTTGGTTTCGCCAGTTTAAATCCTACCTGAATCAAAATCGCAGCTAAAGAAGCATACGGCACATAGCTAAACACCCCGGGAATCGACAATACGGCAACCGCGATCAGAACCCCGTGAAGAATTGTTGCAAGTTTATTCGTTCCACCGGAATTGACATTGGCAGAAGTACGCACAACCACCTGTGTAACCGGTAATCCACCGATCAAACCCGAAGCAACGTTTCCAACCCCCTGAGCCAATAATTCCCTGTTTCCGGAAGTAATCCGTTTTTTGTTATCCAGTTTATCCGATGCATCGAGGCTCAGAAGCGTTTCCAGACTTGCTACTACAGCTAAAGTTGCTGCAACAACATAAATCTTGTAGTTTCCCAGCTGGCTGAAATCCGGGAAGGTGAACAATTCCTGAAAATCTTTACCGCTGATTCCCAGGTCCACCCGGTGTTTCGGAATTAAATTCCAGGATGTGTTTTCCAGAAAAATAGTTGCCAGGATTCCAAGCACCACCACTACCAAAGGACCGGGAACGAACTTCAGAAACGTTTTTTGAATCCGCTTCTGCTCCCACAGAATCAAAACGAGGATGGAAACAGCACAGATTACCAGGGCCTGAACCGTAATGTAATTGAAACTGTAAAAGAGTTCGGAAAAGGTATTGTGTCCGTCGGCCTGCAGGAATGCTTCGTCCCCTTCAAAATCGGCATCATAACCCACTGCGTGAGGAATTTGCTTGAAGATGATTAACAACCCGATCGCGGCTAACATTCCTTTAATGACTACGTTAGGAAAGTAGAAGGAAATGAAGCCGGCTCTGATTAGCCCTAATATAATTTGAAAAATTCCTGCAAAAACAACTGCTGCGAGAAACAATTCGAACGAACCTAAATCACCGATCGCTGTGGCTACGATCGCCGTTAAACCGGCAGCCGGACCGGATACGCCGATAGCAGATCCGGAAATTGCTCCGACGACAACACCACCGATAATTCCGGCGATCAACCCTGAGAATACTGGTGCCTCAGAGGCTAGGGCAATTCCTAAACACAAAGGAACGGCCACTAGAAAAACAACAAGACCCGCAGGAACATCCTGCTTCCAGGTCTGAAATAAATTTTTCATGGAAAATTGTTAAGAAAATAAACGAATAACTAAGAGTGTTTAGCTGAGTTCATTAACAATTTCGGGAGGGTTTTCCAGGGGGACTTTTTCGGAACCGATCGTTTTGTCGGAAATGATTGAAAAAGGTGTTTTTTCAATCAGTGTGAAATCCATTTTCATGGGAGCAAGAGAAGTGCCTTCAGCAAGATGAAGTTCTTCCTCCATCATATTGAGTCCTCTTTTGCTGCTGTTATTCTTTTTGTTCGTATCGGAATCTCTTTCCGTCTCATCTTCTTCAGACGACATGTTCATAGAAACTTTTCGATCCATGAAAGTCCAGACGAAGTTACCCACCAGGTTACTACCTAGTGCCAGCAAACAGACGAACGAAAAGAATCGAATACTTTTATACACGGTGTAAATATAGTTACTTCAAGACAAGTAATTGGGGAAAATATGCTGGTTTTTTTGTTAAAAAAACCATATTGAGTTCGTGAATGACAGTGTTTAATTATTGTCTTTCAACTAATTTAGCTGAAATTTAAGAGGACTTTAAAACAAGGTTTTTTTATTCTGTCTGAAAGCGGTATACTGTGTGGAAATAGAATAGAAAATGAGTAATTTAATAGAATTGATACCCTTTGTTTTAAAGAGTGCGGAACAAAAATGAATCTATGACAAAAGCAGATTTTCGTCAAAAATATAAAGAGATGAGATTGGGGCTTTCTCCGGGAGAAATAGAACGGCTTTCGGAAATCATCGTTGAACAGACGCTGACTCATTTTCAACTGTCTGAAAAAACAATTTCCTTGTTTCTTCCAATTGAAAGGCAACGGGAGATAAATACCTACCTGCTTTGGGAAAGAGCAATGGGAATCGGCGCAACGGTGGCCATTCCCAAAACAAATTTCGAAACGATGGAAATGCGCCATTATTTGTTTGAGTCGACGGATCAGCTGGAAGTCAACCAAAAAGGAATTCCTGAACCCAAAAAAGGAAAAGTGATTGCTTCGGATCGTTTCGACATGGTTTTTGTTCCGCTTTTGGCTGCAGATGCAAAAGGAAACAGGGTGGGCTATGGAAAAGGTTTTTACGATCGCTTTCTGAGAAAGTGTTCGCCGGGCTGTTTGTTTATCGGATTGCATTATTTTGATGTGGAAAGCAAAATTGATGATGTTTTGCCGAAGGATATCCGCTTGAATGCCTTGGTTACTCCAACAAAAGTGTTGCGTTTCGACTGATTGAATTAAAATCGGACTTTGTCCGGAGAAATACAGAATATATTCAAAACCACTGAAGTTGTTTTCATCGAAAGAGGAAACAATTTCGGTAGAATTTGCGTTTAAGAAGTGTGAAACATTGGATACTATTCATAGTGATGATTTTTGGTTGTTCATTTTCAGAAGTGAGACAACCTGCCTCTAAGGTGGTTTTCGGTGTGAAAATTTCCACGGGAGCCAACTCATCTTTGGTTAGTTTTGTAGCCATGAGGTATTCCGATGACGGTGTTTTAAGAGCAAAACGGATTTACACCAGTAAAGATGAATTCATTAAAGTGCTGAGTGGTTATTGGCCAAGCCCGTTCAATCCGCAAAAAAGAGACTATTTCAAAGAAAATAAAGTGATGGGCGGCGTTTTTGTGAACGATACCATCCGGATCGAAGTCGGTTATTGCCCGGCATTGGATAGCTTGTGGAAAATCCGCTTTTCCGATTGGCCCTACAAAGGCATGAATCAGGCCGGATGGAGTATGAATAAATCGCGCCCGGGCTTGAAGCAGGAAGAATACCTTTCAAAAAGATACAACATCAAACAACTGGATTTTGATTATATTGTAGATACTAATTTCTGGAATTTGTTGTACGATGTGACGGATTCCACATGGATCAGCAATTACAAATTTATAAACTGAGGTGGAGAATAACGAAAGTGAGTTGTTGCACGAACGACTGAAGGAATTGAGTTGTTTGTATGATATTGCCAAGATCACATTGGATGCATCGAAGTCTTTTGACGAAATCATCGGTGAAATTGTTCAGCGTATTCCGAAAGCCTGGCAGTTTGAGGCAGATGCGGTGTGCCATATTCAGATTCGCACCGTTTGGTACAAATCTTCTGAAGCACCCGAAGAACATGTGCTCCAGGAGCAATTGATCCGGATCGAAGGACAGGGAATTGGTCGGCTGCGCATTTTTTATCCCTCACCGAAATATTCGGAAGCCGATTTTTTGGAAGAAGAATACCGCCTGTTGGAAAAACTGGCACTCGATTTATCGCTTTTTATCGAACGACAGGAAATCAAATCGCGGGAATTGAGATACCTGGAAAGCCTGAGGCATCACGACCGGTTGAAAGTACTCGGGGAAATTACCGGTGGAATTGCACATGAATTAAATACTCCGCTTGGAAGTATTCTCGGATTTTCGCAGTTGATCATGGACGATTCGAAGGACGAAGCAACCTTGTCTGATGCTCAAAAGATCATGAATGCGGCCATGCACGCACGCGAAGTGGTAAAAAAACTGATGTATTTCTCCTGCGAATTGCCGCAGCGTTTGGAATTTATTTCCTTCAATCAATTGATTAAGGATACGCTTGTTTTGATCGGTCCTTACCTGGAAAGCAAAAAAATCCGCCTGGAAACCCGCTTGTCAGAAAAACCGATTTCAATTCAATTGGATACGGTTCAGATTACACAGGTCGTATTCAACCTGGTCAATAATGCTTTGCATGCATCCGGTTTAAATGGCAAAATATTCATTGAAACTTGCGATAAAGGAGAAAATGCAGAGTTGATCGTGCAGGATTTCGGAACAGGAATGTCGGAAGAAACAGTGGCTCAGATTTTCGAACCGTTTTTCACAACCAAAGAGGTTGGAGAAGGAATGGGCTTAGGGCTGAGTGTTGTTCATGGAATTGTAAAATCCCACAAAGGAAGTATTTTTGTAAAGTCGAAACCCGGTGAAGGAACCGTATTTCGCATTGTTCTGCCCAAAAAGCAATCATCATGAAAGGAGAAAGTGTTTTAGTTGTTGACGATTCATTGGAAATGTTGGAATTGCTCCAGCGGCAACTAAAAGCAATGCACTTCATTACTTTCCAGGCAAGCAATGTGCACGATGCCATTGAGGTGCTGAAACACACGTCTGTTGATTTATTGATCACCGACCTGCAAATGCCCGAAGTAAACGGAATGCAGCTGGTTCATTATGTAAAAGAGCATTATCCCGAACTGCCGGTTTTGGTTGTAACGGGATATCCTTCGATTTCCGGAGCTGTAGAAGCCCTGAAATCCGGAGTGATTGATTACCTGGTAAAGCCTTTTACACAGTTAGAGCTGAGTCAGTCGGTGGAAAACTGCCTTCTGAAGAACCGGAAAGAAAAACGCCAGATCAAGACCGAGGAAAAACTTGATAACCCAAGCCCTTTTGCTGTTTTGGGGATGATTGGCCGTTCCGAATCCATGAAACGCCTGGCAGAAGTCATTCAGTTGATTAAAAATAATACGGCAACTGTGTTGATCGAAGGAGAAAGCGGAACCGGGAAAGAATTGGTTGCCCGCGCGATTCATTACAGTGGCCGGCGTTCCAAAGCACCTTTTATCAGCGTAAACTGCGGGGCAATCCCGGAAAATTTACTGGAAAGTGAATTGTTTGGATTCCTGAAAGGATCTTTTACCGGGGCAATGGAAAACCGCGTTGGTTTTTTCCAGGCGGCAAATACCGGAACCATTTTCCTCGATGAGATCGGAAATGCGTCCCATAATGTGCAAAGCCGTTTATTGCGCGTGCTCCAGGAAAAGGAAATTACGATGATCGGTTCTTCGAAAGCACAGAAGATTGACGTTCGGATTATTGCGGCAACCAATGCCGGTTTGCAGCAGATGGTTCGCCAGGGAACCTTCCGCGAAGATTTGTATTACCGCTTGAATGTGGTAAACATTGAAATGCCGCCGTTGAGAGAACGAAAAGACGATATTCCCCTCTTGGTTCACTTCTTTTTGCGGAAACACGGTGCTGAATTCGACCGGACACCTGAAATTTCACAACAAGCTTTGGATATTTTGATTCGTCACAGCTGGCCGGGGAATGTTCGGGAACTGGAAAATGTCATTCAACGATCCTTAATTATGGGTCGCGGAAGCATTGATGTGAAAAATTTATCGGATTATTTAAAAGTTCAGGCACCTAAAAATAGTGGAACCCACCAAGCCGAATTCCTGACCCTCAAAGAACAGGAAAAAGAGTACATTCTGAAAGTACTCGATTCGGTTGATCAGAACAAAACGAAAGCAGCTGAAATTTTGGGAATCGACCGCAAAACACTGGGGCAAAAGATCAAATAATTCCCGGGTAATTTTTACGCAGTGGGGAATTTTTACCCGCTTCATGTTTCCTCATTTATTTCTTTTAAATCTTAAATTCCGTTGGTTCACAATGCTTTGCGTACCAACTTCAGTCCTTTGTTCAGATTTTGGCACGCTTTCTGAAAACAGCCTGTCAACGATTTTAAGTTGAATGATGAATCGATATGGGAAAGGAATTTGCGAGTCCTGTCATTTCGCAAAAAACTGCACTTTGCACGCTCCGGGAGAATCAACCTGGGAGTGTTCTGAATACGAACCCCTGGTCGTTTTTTCAGAAATTCAAAGTATGTTTTTGAAGTCTCCGGCCTATCGGGATGTGGCAGCAAACGATAGTACTTTATGCAATCATTGCGATCAAAAGAATTCTTGTTGCTATTATTCACCGGAAATCTTCATCTTTACCTGCGAAAATTATCAATAATCAAATGATATGATGACAAAAGAACAAAAAGCACCTCGAATGATTGATAGCGTTCGTCAGCAATTTGAGAAAGCTGCCGATGCAATGAATTTGAATGCAGACATTCGCAAGATTTTGGGGCAAACAAACAATGAATTAGTAGTTCATTTTCCTGTGCGGTTGGATAACGGATCTGTAGAAGTGTTTACAGGTTACCGCGTACAGCACAACAATGCATTAGGTCCGTACAAAGGTGGACTTCGTTATCATCCGGAAATCGAATTGGATGATGCAAAAGCGTTGGCAATTTGGATGACATGGAAAACTTCATTGGCAGGATTGCCGTACGGTGGAGGAAAAGGTGGAATTCAAATTGACCCGTCGAAATACTCCAAGGCGGAATTAGAGCGTATTACACGTCGTTTTACGCATGCTTTGGGAGATAACATCGGGCCGGAATACGATATTCCTGCACCGGATGTAAATACCAATTCACAAATCATGGCTTGGATCGCAGATACGTACATGTCGACAAAGCAGCCGAATGAGCGTTCCAAATATTCACATGTTGTTACCGGAAAACCGGTGAATTCAGGAGGCCTTCGCGGACGTGACCGCGCAACAGGATTCGGAGTAGTCGTTACTTTGAAAGCTTGGGCAAACTGGAGAAAGACATCGCTTGAAGGAAAAAAATACATCGTTCAGGGATTTGGAAACGTGGGGCAGTGGGCTTCTGTTTTCATGCAGGAGAACGGAGCCGTTTTAACGGCGGTTCAGGATGCTTCCGGTTCAATCTACAACGCAAACGGAATTGATCCCCTGGATTTGTTGGACTACATGAAAAACAATAACGGAGCAATTGCAAACTATCCGAAAGCAGTTGCAATGCCGAATGAGGACTTCTTCTCAGTAGATTGTGATGTATGTATTCCTGCAGCTTTAGGAAATCAGATTACCAATTTGAATGCTGATTCCATCAAGGCGAAAGTAATTGCTGAAGGAGCAAACGGCCCTACAACGCCGGAAGGAGAAGCAGTTTTGCGTGAGAAAGGTGTTGATATCATCCCGGATATTCTATGTAATTCCGGAGGTGTGATCGGAAGTTATTTCGAATGGCTTCAGAACAGAAGCGGTGAAATCTGGGAATTTGAAGACGTAATCACACGTTTGGAAAAGAAAATGTTGGATTCGTTTAATCGTGTTGTTCGCACGGCTGAAGAATACAAGGCAGATTTCCGCACGGCAGCTTATATCGAAGCGATCAAACGCATTGAGTTAACGTATAACGAGCGTGGAGTTTTCCCATAATTTTTAACAAAAAGAATGAAAATAGGAATTCTGAAAGAACAGGGTGAAGAAACAAGAACAGCAATTGTTCCATCTGTCGTTCAAAGATTAATAAAAGAATTGTCTTTCGAAGTTTACTTCGAAAGCGGTACTGGTGAGAAAGCGGGGTTTTCAAATGACGACTACATCAAAGCGGGAGCGGTTTTGATGGGTCGCGATGAAATGATACAATTACTTGACATAATTACGTTCATCAACCCATTTGATTCCCCCTTTCAATCAGACTCTGAAAAGATGTTTGTTTCGATGATGAACCCCCTGTTTCGGACAGATGAGGTAGAAAAATTAAAGAAACCAAATCTAAGCGTTTACAGCTTAGATTTGGTTCCAAGAAGTACGAAAGCGCAGTCTATGGATGTTTTATCATCCATAGCTTCTCTTTCGGGATACAAAGCTGTCATCAAAGCTGCTGAATTGTATGGTTCGGTGCTGCCAATGTTTACAACTGCTGCCGGAACAATCCGTCCCGCAAGAGTTTTAATCCTTGGAGCAGGAGTTGCCGGATTACAGGCAATTGCAACAGCAAGAAGATTGGGGGCTATTGTACATGTTTTTGATGTAAGAAGTTCAGCAAAAGAAGAAGTAAAAAGTTTGGGTGCAAATTTCATTGAAGTGGAAGGAGCAGCCGAAAGTGCAAGCGCAGGAGGATACGCAATCGAACAATCCGAAGCATACCTGGAAAAACAGCGTGCGCTGATTGATCAGTACGTTTCCGAATCATCCATTGTGATTACAACGGCAAATATCCCGGGAAGAAGAGCGCCTCTATTGATTGAAAAATCAAGTGTGGAGAAAATGAAGAAAGGTTCGGTAATCATTGATTTGGCTTCCGAACAAGGTGGAAACTGTGCATTGACGGAAGACGGAAAAACGATCTCACACAACGGTGTCAGTATCCTGGGGAATTCGTATTTATCGAGAGAACTGGCTCAAACAGCCTCTCAGTTGCTTGCAACCAATTACTTCAACTTCTTAAAACATTACCAGCAAGTTGATTCCGCTTCACGTTCGGAAGATCCGATTCTGAAAGGAAGCCGGTTGATCGAAGACGGAGAAATTGTGAACGAACGATTAGTATCATTAGTTAAAGAAATAGTATGTTAGACTTTATTACTGGAAATCAGGCGCCACTTTATTTTATTCTGTTGTGTATCTTTTTGGGAATCGAAATTATTTCGAATGTTCCGGCAATTTTGCACACACCATTGATGTCAGGAGCAAATGCAATCCACGGAGTGATTTTAGCAGGAGCTATTATTACGATGTATCATGTTCCTTCCGATGATTATCTCAATCTCACTTTGGGATTCATCGCAGTACTTTTGGGAACCCTCAATATCTCAGGAGGATTCTTCGTGACAGGCCGCATTCTGTCTATGTTTTCAAAAAAGAAATAAGAGACCTAAAGGCTTTTATACACCGTTTTCAATTAAATTAATATGACAATTTTACTGGAAGTAAGTTACTTCCTGGCGATGATCTCATTCATTGTCGGGCTGAAATTTCTGAGCTCGCCTCAGTTTGCCAAACGAGGAAATATTATTGCCGGATTAGGGATGACCCTGGCAATTGTTGCAACCGTCATTCATGCATTTTACGGCGGCCCTGTAACGATTAACCTGATTTTGATCATCGTTGCAATTTTGTTGGGAACCGTTCTTGGAAAACGCATGTCCGATAAAGCGGAAATGACAAAAATGCCCCAGTTGGTTTCGTATTTCAATGCGATGGGTGGTGGTTGTGCCTTGTTGCTCGGAATTATCGAAGGACAGCAATTGGCGCATGCTCCGGAAGTAGATCGCACGGCAGCGGTTATTTTGATGACTGCCATGATGATCGGTGCCACTTCTTTTTCAGGAAGTATTGTGGCTTACCTGAAGTTATCCGGAAAGCTGAAAGATATTCGTACACGATTCGTGTCTGTTTCATCACGGGTTTTACTACTTGCAATGGTCGCGATTCCTTTCCTGGTTTCATTTGATGTGTTGCATTTGACCCTGATCCAGGAAATCGCGGTTTTGGGAGTCCTGGCAAGTATTTACGGATTGGTTTTCGTGTTCCCGATCGGTGGAGCGGATATGCCGGTAGTAATTTCTCTTTTAAACTCCTTGACGGGAGTTGCCACCGCATTGGCAGGAATTATGTTCCACAACCTGTTGATGATCTCAGGAGGAATTTTCGTGGGGTCTGCGGGTGTTTTACTGACCTTGTTGATGTGTAAGGCAATGAATCGTTCGTTGTGGAATGTATTGGCCGGAAATTTCAAAGGAGCTTCTATCGGATCACAATCTTCGGAAGTTGAAATGGAAATTAAACGCACTTCGATCGGTGAATTGGCAACCAACCTGGCTTTTTCAAGCAAGGTGGCAATCATTCCGGGCTACGGTTTGGCAGTTGCACAGGCACAGCATCTTTGCACACAGCTGGAACAGGTGTTGGAATCCAAAGGAATCGAAGTAGATTATATCATTCATCCGGTAGCAGGAAGAATGCCCGGACATATGAACGTACTTCTTGCGGAAGCAGATGTTCACTACGACAAATTGAAAGAAATGGAAGAAGTGAACGATCAGATGTCGACCTACGATATTTCCATTGTGATCGGGGCAAATGACGTGGTAAATCCTGCAGCAGAAAACGATGCTTCCAGTCCGATCTACGGAATGCCGATTATTAAGGCATATGATTCGAGACAGGTGGTTGTGATCAAGCGGGGAATGAGTAAAGGATATGCAGGAGTTGAAAATCATTTGTTCGGTGAGGACAATTGTACCCTTCTTTTTGCGGATGCGAAAGACGCATTATCCGGAATTATTGGAGAATTAAAAACACTGAGCTTTTAGCTATGAAGTATTCGAGTATTGTTTTAGATAAAAAGGAGTATGAACTCATCTCTGAGTTGATCCATCCGATTACAGAGTCAGCCAATCTGATGAACAGTTGTATTTCACGCTTGAAGCAAGAGTTGAAAACGGCCAGATTGATTGATGAAACGGAAGCGTTTCCGGAAGATGTGATTCGTTTGAACAGCATCGTAGATGTCAATACACCTTTTGGAATTATGAAAATTCAATTGGTATTGCCTGAAAATTCCAATTCAGAGCAAAAACGCATCTCTATTCTGACTCCTATGGGTTCGGCTTTGATCGGCTATGCTGAAACAGATCGAATCATGTGGGAATTTCCCAATGGAATTCAGGAAGTCGAGATTTTAAAGGTTTCTCACTCTCAATTTTGATAGTTATGGTTGCGATAAGGAAATGAGTGTTTCCGTTAGTTAGTTTTTGAGATTTAAGAGCCACCATAATTAACAAAAAACCCCGAATTGTATTTATGACAGTTCGGGGTTATTTTTTGGACGCATCTGAAGATTGAGGATAATTCCGGCTTATTTAAAGGATATACCACCTGTATCAAAGACAACCATACCGCGTAAATAAACCAATAATAAGGCATAAATACTCCATAGATATAGCATAGATATAGCATAGATATAGCATAGATATAGCATAGATATAGCATAGATATAGCGATGATTGTACCTAATT
>NZ_JASLCN010000469.1 GCF_030151805.1 Fluviicola sp. | reverse complement strand
TGGAAGAGCTGCGGTTCCTTCGGGAGCTTCAACCGGGATTCACGAAGCAGTTGAATTACGTGATGGTGATAAATCAATTTACTTAGGTAAAGGAGTTTTGAAAGCGGTAGAAAATGTCAATACGATCATTGCTGAAGAGTTGATGGGAATGGACATTTTTGATCAAAAGCTGATTGACCGCGTATTGTTGGATTTGGACGGAACTCCGAACAAATCAAAGCTTGGAGCAAACGCAATTCTTGGAACATCGTTGGCAGTGGCAAAAGCAGCAGCACAGGAAGCAGGTTTGAGCCTGTTTAAATACGTTGGGGGAGTAGGAGCAACAACAATGCCTGTTCCGATGATGAATATTTTGAACGGAGGTTCACATGCTGATAACCTGATTGATATTCAGGAATTCATGGTTATGCCGTTCGGAGCATCTTCCTTCTCTGAAGGATTGCGTTGGGGAACAGAAATTTTCCATCACCTGAAATCCGTTTTGAAAGACAAAGGGTTGTCTACGAATGTTGGAGATGAAGGAGGTTTTGCACCGAATTTGGGCTCAAATGAAGAAGCAATCCAGGTTGTTTTACAAGCAGTCGAAAAAGCAGGATTCAAACCGGGGCACGATGTATACATTGCGTTGGATGCAGCATCTTCTGAGTTCTACAATGCAGAAAAAGGTTTGTATTTGTTCGAATCAACGGGAGAATCGCGCACTTCTTCGGAAATGGTAGATTTCTGGGCAGATTGGTGCAAGAAATATCCGATCGTTTCAATCGAAGATGGTTTGGCTGAAGACGATTGGGCAGGATGGAAAGAAGCAACGGAGAAACTTGGAAACAAGGTTCAGTTGGTAGGAGATGATTTGTTCGTAACAAACACAAAACGTCTTGCACAGGGAATTGAGCAAGGAATTGCAAACTCCATTTTGGTAAAGGTAAACCAAATCGGGTCATTGAGCGAAACAATCGAAGCCGTTCAAATGGCAACGAGAAACAGCTATACTTCGGTAATGTCACACCGAAGCGGTGAAACAGAAGATAACACGATTGCAGATTTGGCAGTTGCTTTGAATTGTGGTCAGATTAAAACAGGATCTGCTTCAAGAAGCGACAGAATGGCGAAATACAATCAATTAATCAGAATTGAAGAGGAATTAGGCGAAACAGCTTATTATCCGGGGAAATCATTCCGGTTTTTATAATCAGGAATTTTCATATTGAAGGAAGGGGACGCAATACATTGCGTCCCTTTTTTGTTTTGGATTGTTCTTCTGGTTGATGTTTTTTGAATAGCTTGTGCGTAAAGGAAATCAATTTCAGGTCGTTACAGACTACACTGAAAACGGAGGAAACAAGCATTTTTGTCACTGATTCATTGAGAAATATAAATTTAACAAAATGTTTATATTTGGTTTGTTTTTGTTATCGGTAAGCAACCTTATTGTTTCTAAACCGTTTACAAACCAAAGCTATGAATTATGAAGATTTTACTATTGAGTTGTGCTTTTGTATTGAGTTCATTTTGGGGTAGTGCCCAAATCAATGGAAACCAGACAAGTGCGCCGACTTTCTTTGCGCAATGTATGGTGAATGTGAACAATCAAACAGATTTGACAACATTGGAAAACCAACTACGTGCAATACCTTATGTTCAGGTAGCCCGTGTTGATATTCCAACTCACCGTTTGTTTCTGATCACAAAAGATATCACTTCGTTTACGGTTACTGAATTTGCTTCCTGGATGGGAACTTATTCTTCTTCGTATAGTTGCCTTCAAATCGGTTTACAGGGAGTTGATCCGATTAACCCATACCCATTTACTAACTGTTCAGAAAACTAATCCGATGAAAGCACTTTTATATACTTTATTGCTGTTTTGTTCATTGGGAGTTTGGGCACAGCAGCTGCCGGTGAACTGTAATTTAGCGGTGTCGGGTTGTTCAACACCTCAGTTCCCGATTGTAGGCCAGCAACCGTCTTATAACACCGTGGATTTCGGGACAGGAACAATTTCAAATCCAAGCACGAATCCTCAAGGTGTAAACAGCGGATGTTTGCTATCCGGAGAAACCGTTTCGACCTTTATTACGATCAATATCGTTTCAAACGGAACCCTGGAATGGTCTTTAATCGGATTAAACGCAGCTGGTAATCCATCAGGAACAGGATGTTTTGACTGGATTATGTGGCCAAATGTGAATAACAACGGTTGTGCAGGAATTAATGGAAATACCTTATCTCCGGTTTCTTGTAACTGGAATGGTTCGTGTAATGGAAATACCGGAATGTCTGCACCTGGAAATTATCCGCCAAATGCATCTAATACGAGTTACCAGCCACCATTGAATGTTACGGCAGGGCAATCATTTATTCTATGTCTGTCAAATTATAGCTTTACGAATCAAAACGTGAATCTGAACTTTTTCGGTTCTGCTGCAGTAGTTTGTGGAGTATCGGCTGCAGATCAGACCATCTGTTTAGGAAATTCCGCAAACGTAACAATCGCTACTCCTGGTTATGTCAATCCAACCTTTAACTGGTTGGTAACAACAGGAGTTTCAAATCCGACAGGAGGATCTAATGTGACTGTCACACCAACAGTTACGACGACTTATTCGGTCGTTGTTACTCAGGTTTCACCGCCATTACAAGATACAGCAACATTTACCATTACGGTTGTGAATCCTCCGGCACCAAATGCCGGCCCGGATCAGACTGTTTGTTTGGGACAGCCGATTTCATTATCCGGTTCGATCGGAAGTGCCGGAAATACAGCAAGCTGGCAGACCATTGTTCCTCCCGGGCTCACTCCGCCTGCAACAGCAAGCTTTTCACCGAACTTTAGTTCTTTGACACCAACAGTTACGGTAAACCAACCGGGAATTTACAAGTTTATATTGCGTGAAACGAGCACTGTTTGCGGAATCATCAGAGATACGGTTGTTGTGACGGTTTCACAGCTTCAACTGACAGCTGCTCCAACGAACCCGGTTTGTTACGGAGCAAGTGATGGTTCAATCACCATTACAAGTGCCGGAGCGAATCAATACAGTTTTAATAACGGAACTACCTGGCAGACGTCGAATATACAAGGAGGTTTTGCTGCAGGAACATATACCGTTTGTTCAAAAAATGCTTTGGGTTGTCAGAAATGTACGACCGTAACATTGACAAATCCGCCACAGATTGTGATGACGGTTTCCAATGATACAACTATTTGTCAAAACGGAACGGCAACAATCTGGGCTTCTGCAACGGGTGGTGCAACGTATTCTTATCATTGGGATCACAGCCCGGCATTGGTAGCGAGTACTCAGGTAAACCCGTTGGTAAATACCTGGTATCCGGTACAAGCTGAAAGCAACCTTGGATGCTGGTCAAACAGAGATTCCATTTACGTGATGATGAACCCGGTTTTATCCGGAATCATGTCACCTGAAGCATTTACTTGTCCGGGATACATGGATTCCATCATGGTTGTAGCGTCAGGAGGAATCGGAGCGCCATACACCATGACATGGTCTACCGGACAAACAGATGTGGGAACGGTAAGTACATTACGAGATAATCCGCAGCAAACTTCAACATATACAGTTACTATTAAAGATGTGTGTGAAACAACTCCGATTACATTAACGGGAGTGATCAATGCATTCCCTGTTCCGGTACCTTTGATTGGTGTCGATCAGGCTACGAAGTGTGAACCAGCTGTTTTTGACCTTGTAAACATGACGGATCCGACAATGTCGCAAAACACGATTTGGAAAATCAGTAATGGCGATGAGTTTATTGATGTAGATTCGGTAACATCATCTGCAATGATGAACGGAACATACGATGTGCAATTAATTGTAACTTCTCCTGAAGGATGTATTGATTCGGTTACCTGGTCAAATTATTTAACCGTTATGCAGACTCCGATTGCGGATTTCAAATGGAGTCCGGATCCGATCACAATGTTTAATACCGAAGTGCTTTTCACAGAGTATGCACTTTATGCAGATAGCTATCAATGGAGTTTCCCCGGAGCTTCACCGGGCAGTTCAACAAACGATGATCAGATGGTTCTTTATCCTGACGGACAAACAGGAACTTATTTTGTGACATTGATAGCAACTTCTTACCTGGGATGTGCCGATACGGTAACCAAACAAGTTGTAATTCTTCCGGAAGTGATTCTGTATGCGCCAAATACATTTACACCTGACGGAGATGAATTCAATCAAAGCTGGAGAGTGTATATTGAAGGAATTGATGAATTTGATTTTGATCTTCAGGTTTATAACCGATGGGGTGAAATTATTTGGGAATCACACGATTCAAATGCTTCGTGGGATGGAACATATAATGGAAATCCGGTCCCTCAGGGAGCTTATACCTGGGTTCTGAGAGCCCGTGAGTTGATTTCCGACAAAAAATATGTCTGGAATGGAACGATTAATATTATCAAATAGATAATTGATCCGAATGATAAGGGGCTGTTTGAATTTCAAGTGGCCCCTTATTGTTTTTAGTCACTTTGTCGGTTTGAGATCGAACTGACCGGAAAATTCGTAATTTCGCAGGATAAGCGGATATTTTATGAATTTGAACGATTTTCAAAACGATATTAGAACAGGAATCCCTGTAGTTTTACCTTCAAAGAAAGCATACGAATCAGAGATCAATCATGCGCCAAAACGCAAAGAGATTCTTTCTGAGGATGAAAAAATGCTGGCTTTGAAAAATGCACTCAGATATTTTCCGAAAAGTCAGCATGCTGAATTGATTGGAGAATTTTCCGAAGAGCTGGAAAAATATGGTAGGATCTATATGTATCGTTTCAGACCGGATTATAAAATATATGCCAGACCGATTGATGAGTACCCGGGGAAATCATTGCAGGCAAAAGCCATTATGCTGATGATTCAGAATAACCTGGATTACGCAGTTGCGCAGCATCCGCATGAGTTGATTACTTACGGAGGAAACGGTGCGGTTTTTCAAAACTGGATTCAGTATCGTTTGACGATGAAATATTTGTCCGAAATGGAAGATGATCAGACATTGGTCATGTATTCAGGACATCCGCTTGGATTGTTTCCATCGCATAAAGAAGCTCCGCGTGTTGTGGTAACAAACGGGATGATGATCCCGAATTATTCGAAACCGGATGATTGGGAGAAATTCAATGCCCTGGGAGTTACGCAGTACGGACAAATGACAGCGGGTTCTTATATGTATATCGGGCCGCAGGGAATTGTTCACGGAACAACGATCACGGTTTTGAACGGATTCCGGAAAATCAAAAAAAGTCCGAAAGGCTCTCTTTTTGTTACTTCCGGTCTTGGAGGAATGAGTGGTGCTCAGCCGAAAGCAGGAACCATTGCAGGTTGTATTACTGTTTGTGCGGAAGTAAATCCGAAAATTACGCGTATTCGCCACGAACAAGGCTGGATTCACGAAGTAATAGAAGATTTGGATGCTTTGGTTCAAAGAGTCAGAACGGCGCAGGAAAAAGAAGAAGTGATTTCGATTGCATACCTTGGAAATGTGGTGGAAGTTTGGGAGAAATTCGATCGGGAAAATTTACACATTGATTTGGGATCGGATCAAACATCTCTTCACAACCCATGGGCGGGAGGATATTATCCGGTTGGAATTTCTTTTGAAGAATCCAATCGTTTGATGGCAGAAGATCCTGAATTGTTCAAAAAGAAAGTACAGGAAACATTGGTGAAGCACGCTGATGCGATCAATGCACATACGGCAAAAGGGACTTATTTCTTTGATTACGGAAATGCATTCCTGCTGGAAGCGTCACGAGCCGGAGCTGCTGTGATGGCGGAAAACGGAATTGACTT
>NZ_JASLCN010000441.1 GCF_030151805.1 Fluviicola sp. | reverse complement strand
ATCCTGATGAGCTTGTGGAGGCTGTGAGGAAAGCAGCAGAAACCATGAGTAAAGATCTGCTGGAAATGCAGTTCAATACCTTGTTTTCCAATATGGAACGATCAAAAAACAACCAGAAACTCATTTTAAAAACCGCTGAAAGGATTTATTCCGTCAACATACAGGATATTGTGCGTTGTGAATCGGAGAAAAACTATTCGACCTTTTACCTGCAGAGCGGCAAAAAATTGCTTGTATCGACCACTTTGAAAGAATATGAAACGATGCTGGTTCCAATGGGCTTTTTCAGAAGTCATCAATCACACCTGATCAACATGTTTTATTTCGATCATTACCTGAAAGGAGACAGTAATACGATTGTCATGAAAGATAAAACAGCCATTCCGCTTGCAATCCGCAAAAAGGAAGAATTTTTAAACCTGCTTAAAACGCTCTGAAACAAATTTCCCTGATTTATCAACGAACTTCCTGACAATGGCTTCGAATGTTCATTTCTGAAAATAGGGTCTGTAATCTCCTGTATTTTTGTTGGAAAATCTGCTTGGTGCTCTCAGTAAGGAAGAGGGTAAGCAGACTTTGCAACAGCCCCAATCCGTTAATTCAAATTACAAGAAATGAAAAAAATCAGTTTAAGCTTTCTATTTATCAGTATGTTCCTGCAGTGCTATTCGCAAAGACTTTCGGGCATGTTGGAGAACGGAGTGAACAAAAAGGCGTTCAGTAAAGCTTTGGATAAGATTGCAGAAAAGCCCGGCCGTTCATTTTATAAACCCGGCAATCTCCAATACATTGGAACAGACATCGGGAGTGACGGATTTGAAGCTTTTGATAATAATATTTACGCTGATGTGGAGAAGAACGGGGATGATTTGACCGTCATTCTTTACAAAGGGAATTCCTCTTCAAAAGAGTTTCCATTTTGTAAATATTATCATGGATATGATGCAGGAAACATGAAAAAAACGAACTTCCGAAAGCTGGATGGAGATGTATATGCTTTAGTCACAGATCTGGACAGATTAAACGGTCAAAAGGATTTCATCCTTTATTCCGAAGCGAAAGGACTCTATTTCCATTTGTTGCATTATGACACGGAACAAGGGACAAAAACAGGAGGCGGTTTTTATAAAAAAACGAAAGACGAGAAAATTGCTTCTGCTGATTTGGAGGAAGAAAAAAAGGGTTTTGCAAGTTATCTTGACCGGTATGAAAAAGCGGTAGCAGCATACCGGAATAATCAAAAGCAACTGGCCATTAAAACCATCATGGATAAGCCGGATGAGGGTATTGTATCTGACTTTCAGAAGCAACATACAGGCAAAGTCTTATTCGGGAATAAAGTCAGTGAAGAAAACAAATTCATGGCAGCTTCCTACAAATCAACGTTTACACTGGATGAAAAAATCAGCTGTAGTTTTTTCCTGGATAAAGGACTAACGAAATGTATCGATACAAGCTCAGCTGTGATCAAAGAAAATCTGAGTGAGCGAAAGGAAAGTAAGTTTCGAATAAAAGTCACGATTGATGGTGTCAAATCAGGAAACAATATCATTTACATTCAAAATGTTTCCGCCAAATCTAAAACGAGTGGTGTTTTTGATTTGGTATTGCGAAATGCAACTAGCGGAAATAATTACTGGTTACAATCCCTGTTTCCTGAAAAGATTGAAGATAAAGAGCACGTCGTGAAAGTTGAAATACTACCGGAGGGCGATTTAAATACGGTCATTGCTTCAGGAACCTATACCTATATTCCTAAAAAAGCAGCTAAAGTACCGAATGGGGTTACTTGTAATCCGGCCGCAGAAATTAAGAATGCTTCTATTTTGGCCTTAAAACCGCGGTTAAAAGAAATAGCCGCTTATGGTATTGCACTCTACAATAAAAAAGAAGGCCGTAATTACTCTTTTGTCAACTTAACCATTGTGAGTGAGTGGAATACAACAGTGGATGAGTTCGGGTTTAACAGTACCTTTTTGTATGTGACACTTCATTGCAAAGACTCCAAAGGGAACTCCTTTTTGTTCACAGATAAATTTGAGAGCAACGATAAATCGGATATGGGATATTTTGAGGCTTTATCCAAACGGGATTTCAATGTGAATTTATGTGACCAATAGCCGAAATGTGAAGAGAAATCACCTTTGAAAAGCTGGCCGGGAAGTTGAAATCTTATCCGTTTTCAATTTCCCGGTTGATGATTTGACGTTCTTTTTTCCGGTCCGATTTTCGATTGTCCGATTTGATTCTTTGGTCACACTTGTTTTGATCACTGTCGAAGTGCATGGCATATTCCGTCAACCAGGAACCTTGTCGGATCATGACACCGTTCCAGACACAATCACTGTAGCAAATGTGTTTGGAATATATTCCGAAATTCCGGTGTTTGATTCTTTTGTCTTTTAAAATCAACTGCTGATTTTTCCGTATTTGTTCCCACACTTGTTCTTGGTCACCTTTTGTTAGTTCTTTCCCTAAGTACTCGACTTTAACAAAAGTTACCGGGTCCTTGAGCTGAAGAAAATCAAAACTCTTTTTGAATGTTTTGTGGGCGTATTCACGCACGGATAACTTATCCGCAAGAGTTAGTTTCTCATTTTCTACGATTGACCGGTAAAGCCCCAATGTGTTAAAGTCTTTGTATTTCTTGTAGTTATCAATATAGAAAAAGTATTCGTCCGGTGAAAAGGTCTTGAATTGTTTTCCGATTTGCATAGTTTGAGTTTTAAATGGTCGTAATCAATCCGACAGCATTTCTGAAATAGAAGGTGTTTTTCTTTTTAAGGTAAATATACAAAAAAAATTAGTTGACTCAAAAAGAAATTTTTGGTTAATATTGTGGCCTGAAACAGACACACTTAGTTCGACTTCCTTATTGCTAAAAATCATGAAATTTATTAAAGCGCTTGTACTTATTTGTATATCAATAAGTGGTATAAGTATCCAAAAGGCCCCGGATATTCATCAGAAATTCGATAGTATTTATTTCGCGACGGCAGTAACGATTTCAGCTACAGATATTCATAAGGCGATCCGGATTGCGGATTCATTGTACCGGAATTCAACTTTGGAGATCCATCAATTGAAAGCATTGATGCTTTCTTCTTCTTTGTTCCAGCAAAAAGGCGACATCAAAAAATCGGTTCAGTATGCCGTAAAGGCTGATTCGATTGCCGTAAAGAACAAAATTTACGATTGGGAAGCCCGAATTGCCGGATTTCTATCTACGCAATACCGGATCATGGGGTTGTATGAAGAGGGTGAGGAATACCTTGAAAAGGGGAAAGAGGTTAGCAATAAAATCGAAAATGAACAGATGAAGAAGCTGTATCTTGGGTTGATTTACCAGGAAACGGCTTATTATGAAATTGAATACGAGGATTTTAAGAAGGCTTATAAAGCAGCGAAGCGCGCGGACGGATATTTCAATCAGCTGGTTTACAGCGAACAGGACAGAACTTATTTCTTAGCTACGAATGAACAGCTGCTTGGACGTATTTGCATCGGATTGAAAAAATGGGATGAGGCCTTCGCTCATTATACTAAAGCTTCGGAGCAATTGACAAAAGTGACGCAGGAAAGCGCCATGTTGAGTGGTTTCATTTACAGTGGATTGGGAAGGATTTACCTGGAAAAGAAAGATTTAGTCCCGGCATTTGAAAATCTCCGGAAAGCAGAAGAAATCGTTGAGCAATCCGATTATCTGGAACTAAAAATCGAAGTGTATAAAACGCTGGCAGATTATTATCAGGTCACCAAAGATTATATAAAGTCTTCGAAGTACAACAACAAGTACATTGAAGCGCTGGAATTAAGTGAGAAAAAGAAGAAAGAATCCATCACGGATTTTGTTAAGACGACCAAATCCAAAGGAAAGGCTCTTGCACACAATCGAAACTTGTTATTCATCCTATCCATTGTATTGTGTGTGGTGGTGGTTTTGACTTTTGTGTGGCACAGAAGAAGCCGGAAACGCGAGCGTGAGCGCTTCAGGGATGTCATGAAGAAAATGAGACAGGCTCAATACGAGAGAGAACAGGGGAAATCTGTTGCTGCCGTAATAGAAAAGAAAGATCCGTCCAACAAGAAAATGATGTCGGAGGCGATTGAAGCGAAGATTTTAAAGGACCTGAAAGAGTTTGAAAGCGGAACAAAGTACACCGATAAGCAGATTTCCCTTCCGATTCTTGCGGGAATGTTAAAGACCAACACGAAATACCTTTCTCATGTATTGAACACTTATCTGAACAAGGATTTCAATACCTATATCAACGAACTCCGGATCAAATACATTATTGAAAAAATGGAGCAGGAGGAGAGGTTCAAAAACTATAAGTTGAGTGTCCTGGCAGAAGAATGTGGTTTTTCATCCCACAGCAAATTCTCTGCTGTGTTCAAATCCGTAACAGGGTTTTCCCCATCTACTTTTTTACAGTATTTGGAAGAAAGCAAGTAAGAATACGGGAATAAACGATCTGTGGAATCTGCACGATATCCAATTATAGGTTGTGTATGAAAATATAGGTGATCATTTACGTGAAATAAAACTGACTAAGGCTTTGCGCTTAAAGATAAGACGTACTTAGTAAACGCTAAAGATGCAAAGGACACAGAGGATTTTATTACCCTCTACGGATCCCGCGAATGGTTGGTGCCCGGATTTAATAATTGAGACTTGAATTTAAGAAAGACTGTTGTTTCGCGAACGGTCTTTTTTGTTGTACCGAAAAATTTCTACGGCGTATTTTGAGTTTTTCCGGGCTGCTTTTCCATGAATTTGCCCCTTTATTGCCCCAACGCAATGCTAAATCGGTTATGAACTTGTTTTGGTTTTAATCCTTTGTTTGTCAGGTGTCTGATTGCTTTTTAAGCTGTTTAAATTCAGGAATTTGAACATACATCTGACCTTCTCGAGCTGCTTTCCGGGTCTATATTCGCACCAAATTTTTAAACAATAACTAAAAATATTTTCTCAATGATGAAAAAACTATTCACCGTGTTAGGGTTCTCCTGGCTGTGCCTGTTGGCATATGGAAATGGAAGCCCGACACATTTTTCGTGTGAAGATGATGTCAGTGTCATACAAAGTCATTATTCGATTTGCTTTGGTGATGCAATTCAGGCAGGAGTTGCCACCGATCTTTCTCTAAACATTTCATGGAGTGTTGCGCCTCAAACGGGAGCAAGCAAAGCATCCGGAACCGGAAAAACGACCGGAGACCTGGTTTTCTCAAAGCCCGGAACGTATCAGATTACTTTTGATATTCCCGCTCACGGAGATCACCCGGGTAAAACAGAAACTGTAACGGTAGAAGTGAGCAGTGCCCGCATGATTTTTGACCTGGAAAAGGTTGCATTCTCAAGACCGCTTAGTACTGGTGATGCATCCGGAATTGTGATGACGGTTCCTGTCATCTTGCAAACGTATGACGGACAAGCGTACACGTATTCCATGCGTGAAGTACAAACAACCGGTGTAGCCAATGTTTCTTCCCGTTTGAAAAATGACCGGACTGTCCTGAAGAATGGCGCGAATGAGCTTTCATTCGAATTGTCGGGTGCAGTTTCTACGAAAGGAAATATCCAGTTCCGTGTTTACGATGCCAAAGGAGAAGCCCTCTTTTTTAACTACTCAATTACAAACTAACATGAAAAAGAAATCACTTTTCAACAAAGCAACATTTCATGCCGCGGTCATTGGTATTGGGTCTCTCATTTTGTTGGGTTCAAAAGCCCGGGCACAGTCTTCGGGTTGCAACCCGCTTCAGCCGTATGATCAAATCCAATCCGGATTTCATACGACGATTGCTTCCCGTCCGGACGGGACATTTCTTATTTGGGGGGCAGGTTCAACAGCTAACGGAAATGGTTCAGCAGCGGCAAGACATCTGACACCGGTTGTAATCGAACCGAATGCGGGAATTCCTGCACAACACTACAATTATACGGGAGCACCGCTTTTTGCAACATTGGCTACTCAATCTTCCGGTACCACACAGGCATTTGTACTTTCCACAAACGGACTTTATTCGTGGGGAGCCAATAATGTTGCAATTGGAACAGGATTGGATAATCTGACCGGGTTTGCACAAATCTCCATGCCGGCAGGAATTGTTCCAACAGATATTAAGAACATGATTGCATCCTGGGGAGCATTGGTTTTGCTCACACATTCGGGAGAAGTATATGTAAGTGGCCGTAATGATGCTATTCACGGAATCGGTGGAGTTTCACCGGGAGCCGGTGATAATTATTGGGCAAGAGTAACCAGAGATATAACAGGAAACCCTCCGCTCACCGGGGTGGTTGATATCCGGGTTACTCCTGCAGGCGCATTTGCGGTAACTTCTACCGGTCAGTGGTACACGTGGGGAGCGAGATGTTACAGAGGTGACGGTTCGGCAGTAGCGACTTACAATCGGGCGGTTGCGATGACCACACCGTTTTCAGGTCTTCCTGTAATGATTGCCATGACTGCTGATTTTGGAAACAATACCTGGAATGATGCGAGCAACAGAGCAAGTTATTACGCGATCAACCCTGCAGACAATAAATTGTATGCCATGGGAAGTAACGGAAACGGACAACTCGGGCAAGGAAATACAACCAATTCTACGGGATGGGTTCCTGTAAGAAGCTCAACGAATACGGCAGATCTTGCCAATGTTATTTTTGTTTCTGCAAATGACAATGACGGATCACCCGGAACACCCAATGCTTCTGTTTCAGTAATTCTTTCCAACGGCGAATTATGGTCCTGGGGTTCTAATAACAATGAAATGATCGGTGTGCCCGGAGGAACAGGGAATCATACTTTACCGAAAGTTCCAAATGGGTTTAACCCCGGGACGGATCACGCAACCTATGTAGAAGTAGGAGGACATACTACAGCAATCATGAAACTATGTGCCGAAAGATATTGCTACATGGGGCATAAAATTGACGGTTCGATGGGAGACGGGGTATCGGGAACGAGCACGGTTTCTACATTCGACTGTGCAAATACGCCAGTAGGTTTGATTTGTGGTTCCAGTACGTATGACGCAGGAGATGCGCCGCTTTCGTATGAAAACGGAAATCCTGCCACGCACTATTACATGTGTGGAGATGCGATTTACCTGGGAACAATTCAACCGGATCCGGACAATGGTTTAAGTAATAATGTAGCACCCGGTGCAAATAATACCGGTACAAATGGTGACGGCGCAGATGAGGATGGGTTGGCAATTCCTTTGTCACATACCACTGCTAATCCAAATTTCTCAACTGCGCTGACCTTTACCAACAATTCGGGAAGCAATGCCAATGTTTATGCATGGGTTGACTGGAACAATGACGGGGTGTTTTCTCAGAATGAGATTTTCACGGCTTCCGTTCCTTCATCGAATGATCCTCAGACCGTAAATCTTCAATGGAATGGTGTTTCAACTTCTTGTGGAAACAAGTATGCCCGCGTCAGAATAACAACTGAAGCGTTAAACGACAATCCTGCAACTGCAACAATTGACGAGAGAAGTTTTGGCCCCGTTATTCATGGTGAAGTAGAGGATTTCTTTGTAGATGTGGATATTCTATCGAACCTTGCAGGTGATTGCGATGGAGACGGAGTTACAAACGGACAGGAAATTACGGACGGAACGGACCCCGGAAACGGTTGTAATTTTCTGTTGGCAAGTCAGGGCACTCCAGATGCTGCATGGAACGCAGGAGATTGTGACGGTGACGGAGTAACCAACGAACAAGAAGTTACGGATGGAACGGATCCCTTGAATCCATGTCAATTACAAGTGGCAAGTATTACACTTCCTCAAAGCGGATCCTGGCTAAGCGGTGATTGCGATGGTGACGGAATTACCAACGGAAACGAAGTTACAGACGGAACGGATCCGAATAACCCGTGTAGTTTTGTTTTGACAAGTCAAAGTACGATGCCTGATGCGTCATGGAATAGTGGCGATTGTGATGGTGACGGAGTGACGAACAGCACAGAAGTTACTGATGGTACGAATCCGTTGAATGCGTGCGAATATAACGCTGCACACATCACTTTGCCGGTAACGGTAACAAATTGCCCTCCGGTAGCAAACGGCGATGCAGCAAC
The DNA here is from genome assembly GCF_030151805.1 of Fluviicola sp. GTDB lineage: Bacteria > Bacteroidota > Bacteroidia > Flavobacteriales_D > Crocinitomicaceae > Fluviicola. Next base: position 732 of record NZ_JASLCN010000441.1, on the reverse strand, counting down.
AACAGCTGAAGACACTCCGGTTGGTATTCATGTTCCTTCCAACGATACGGATTACAATGGTAATCTGGACAATACCAGTGTAACGGTTGTAAACCCGCCATCTAACGGAACGGTAACAGTTGATCCTGTTACGGGCGAAATTACTTACACACCGAACCTGAATTTTAACGGAGTGGATACCTTGATTTACTCGATTTGCGATACAGGAATACCTGTATTGTGTGATACGGCTCTGGTCATTATCACGGTAACTCCGGTAAATGATGCTCCGGTAGCCAATCAAGATACGGCAACTACGGATGAAGACGTTCCGGTTGTCATCCATGTACCCTCAAACGACACAGACCCTGACGGAAACCTGAACAATACAAGTGTCACAGTTGTTAATCCGCCAACAAACGGAACAGCAACAGTTGACCCAATAACAGGTGAGATTACCTATACACCGAATCCGAACTTCTACGGAACCGATACCTTGATTTACTCGATCTGCGATACGGGAATGCCTGTATTGTGTGATACCGCGCTGGTTATTATTACTGTCAACTCAGTGAATAATCCACCGGTAGCGAACGAAGACACGGTAACTACTGATGAGGACACTTCAATTGTCATTGATGTACCTGCAAACGATACGGATGCTGACGGAAATCTGGATGAACCGAGTGTCACCATTGTTACTCCACCAACAAATGGTACAGTGACAGTTGATACGGTTACAGGAGAAATTAC
>NZ_JASLCN010000438.1 GCF_030151805.1 Fluviicola sp. | reverse complement strand
CAACGCAATTACGAACAATACATTTCAAGAGCTTCACGGCGACAGAACTGTAAAGGATGACAAAGCAATGATCGGAGGTTTCGGATTGTTGAACGGAAGAACAGTAATGTTTATCGGGCAGCAAAAAGGAATCAACACCAAGATGCGTCAGTACCGTAACTTCGGGATGCCGAATCCGGAAGGATACCGTAAAGCATTGCGTTTGATGAAACTGGCTGAAAAATTCAACAAACCGATTGTAACGTTTATTGATACTCCGGGAGCATTTCCGGGACTTGAGGCGGAAGAAAGAGGTCAGGGAGAAGCAATTGCACGCAACATTTATGAAATGATGCAGTTGAAAGTTCCTGTAATCTGTATCATCATCGGTGAAGGGGCTTCTGGTGGTGCATTGGGAATCGGTGTCGGAGACAAAGTTGTGATGTTGGAAAACACTTGGTATTCGGTTATTTCTCCGGAATCCTGTTCTTCTATTTTGTGGAGATCATGGGAATACAAAGAGAAAGCTGCCGAAGCACTGAAATTAACCAGCTCGGACATGAAACGCCTGAAACTGGTTGATGACGTGATCGAAGAACCGTTAGCAGGTGCTCACAGAGATCAGGAAGCAAGTTTCCAAAATGTAAAAGCAAAAATCATTCAATACCTCGCTGAATTGGATCCTAAAAAACCGGAACAGCGTGTGGAAGAACGCATTGAGAAATTCAACTCAATGGGTGTTTGGAACGGATAAGTATCACATTCAGATAATCAAAAAGACTGCTTTCGGGCAGTCTTTTTTGTTGGTTATTGTTTATATGATTCAGGTGGTGTTATTCCCACGTATTGACCGTATTTTCATTATTGAGATCAATCACCAATACCACTTTCAGTGCTTTTTTAATATTCAGTGCCTTTTCATAAACCGCTTCAACCGAATAGTTGTTCACGATCGTATGGTCCTGCCATGCTCCTTCAAATAAGGATTGATTCACAATCCGGACGCGGTGCCCCCCTTTCGGAACCTTTACGGTAAATACCCCGCCTTTACTTTCAGTCGATTCGGGAGAAACTCCTAATTCAACGTCATCGACAAAAACACGCATTTTCGAAGGATGATCGTACCCGGCCTCAATATTCACAAACTTCCAGTTCACACTCAAAGCATAATGTTTCCCTTTAAAACGCGGTGTTTTTTTCGTCCACTCATTTCCCTTCAGATCGAACCGTACAATGGATACTTCAGAACTATTCAGATCAAACTGAATCTGTATCCTGGAAATCTCCTTCGCATTCAGATCAAACGCACAAACGGCATCAATACTGAATTCATTTTCAAACGAATGCTCAACCCATTGCCCATTGTAATAAGCTTCATTCACCAAACGGATCTGATGTTCCTTTTTTGAAAGTCGCAATTCGTAACTCCCCCAAACACTTTGCAAACAGGTCTTCGAAACCGGCATTTCTTCTCCGTCTACAAACACTTTGCATCTGTTCAAATGATCATACCCCGCTTCTATTCCATTGAATTTCCATTCAAGAACAACGGAACGATCCCTGGAATAAGACCTCAGAAAAACAATCAGACAAAAGAAAATCAATAAGCCGTTTAGTTTCATATCAATTTCATTATTACAAACTTAGTCATTAAATCAATGGTGGAAATACTGCAAATGACGTATTTTAGGAATCCCAGAATAGCCATTGTTTCCTATCGGCGAAGTAGATTATTTCCGATAACGCATTCCAACCATCTATTCAATCCTGTATTAGAATCTTAGTTATATATCAGGGTAAGTATTATCTTGCAAAAAAAGAAACCAACAAATATGATTCATAAGATACTCTTTATGGGAGCAGCCTTGAGCTTTGCCAGTTATTCGATCGCTCAGGAAACGGACACTACCGCAACAGAAGAAACGGTAGAAGACGACAACCTGGTTGAGCAAACGTTTCAATCCACACGCATCGTAAGTGCTCATTCGGTGGAATGTTTGCGTAAAGGAGTTTTGGAATTCAGAGTGGAACACCGCTTTGGCGACATTGCAGGAACGAATGGCGGAGTTCAAAACTGGTTCGGATTCGATAATTCAAGTGATATCCGCCTCGGGTTTGAATACGGAATCACCGATCACCTGATGATTGGAGTTGGAAGAAGCAAAGGAACCGGAACACCCTACCGTTCGTTGATTGATGGTTTTGCGAAATACCGCATTCTGCAGCAGAAGAAAAAAGGAATGCCGATTTCACTGGCGGTTACAGGAAGTATGTTCTATACCTATATGAAAGCATTGCCGGATATTTACGCCGTTGGGCATTTCCCGAAACAGATAAACCGTTTTTCGTATTCAGCACAGCTAAACATTGCCCGCAAATTTGGAAATCTGGTGAGCCTGGCATTGATGCCGACTTTGGTTCATCGAAACTATGTAGCAGCAGATGACCAGAACACGCTCTTTGCACTTGGGGGAGCAATGCGCTGGTCGATTACACAGCGTTTGGGAATCATGGTAGAATACCACCAGGTTTTCCATGACAAAGGAATGCGCACAAACAATTTTAACAGCCTCGGATTTGCAGTTGAATGGCTGACATTCGGGCACAACTTTACAGTCTATCTGACAAATTCCCGTGGATTCGGAGAATCTCAATTCATTACCAATACTTATGATAATTGGTTGAAAGGACAATTCAGGATCGGTTTTTGCATCGGTAGAAAGTTCGAATTCGGACAGTAATAATTAAACGTTGAAAAGGTAAACGTGTTTAAAATCAAATTTGAACATTTGAACATTTGAACATTTGAACATTTGAACATTTGAACAAAAAAATCCTGAGCTTGTCGAAGGATGAATATTTGAATAAAAATAATAACGTATAAAAACACTTGATTATGAAAAAGGTACTTTATCCCGCTTTAGCTGCATGCATTTTTGTTAGCTCGGCATTCGTGACACTTACTTCAGTAAACGACTACGTTTTCAAAGAAGATTTTACCATCGCCTTTAAGAGTAAAGATCCTTCAGGTGAATTCAAAAAAGCAAAAGGAACCATCAAATTTGATGCAAACGATTTAAGCAATTCAAAATTTGATATCTCTATTGATGTGAGTTCTATCAACACCGGAAATTCCATGCAAAACAAAAAAGCACAGACTTCCGAATGGTTTGAAGCATCAACGTATCCGTCCATTAAATTCGTTTCGTCAAAAGTGGAAAAATCAGATGACGGCTACACAATCACCGGGAAATTAACCATGAAAGGAGTCACAAAGGAGAAAAAAATTCCTGCAACGGTTACCAAATCAGGAAGCGATCTGACTTTCTCAGGGAAGTTTACAGTGAATCGCATTGATTACGGTGTAGGACATAAAAGCGACGCCGTTCCGGATATCATGAACATTTCTTATTCCATTCCGGTAACTCAAAAATAACGGTCTATGTTTAAACGTCTTTTTTTCTTAGGGATTACAGCCGGATTGTTTTCATCACTGATTTCATGGGTTTATTCAATCATGTACACCAAAATCGCTGATTTCACAGAACATTCCGGTTACTTTCACCTGCTCTCTTTTTCGATGATGATTACCATCGGAATCAGTATTCTCGGGGCAGTTGTTTACCGATTGATCAAGAATCAGTCATTGGCTTCGTTTATCATTCACCTGGTTCTTTCAGGCATTTCCCTTTCGCTGGTTTTTTATGTTTTCAAAATGGATGATCCGGTCTTTAAAAACGAAGATTCCATGGCAATGATAGATTATTTCAAGGGTTATATGATTCCTTTCACATTCATTCCTGCGCTTTCATGGCTGACATTCAAACCTCTTTTTATTAAATAAACGCATGAAAAAAAACAGTTTCATCATACTCACATTCAGTAGCACAATCATACTTTCATTGGTTTTTACAAGCGGGTGCAGCAAAGACAAAGCTCCTGCAGCAATGATCGGTGCAACTTGTTCGGACACAATTTCGTTTGCTCATCAGATTGCACCGGTCATTCAGGATAAATGTTCAAGCTGTCATGGAAGCGGTGCAGGAACAAGTCCTGTTTTATCAAATTACCAGGAAATTGCTGATCAGGCAGATAATATTCTGGGCGCATTGCACGGAACGCCGCAATTAATGCCTCAGGGAGGCCCAGCCCTAGAAGATTCTCTGATTCAGCAATTTGACTGTTGGATCAAACAAGGGAAAATGAATAATTAAATCGTGATAAAAAATAATCCCGCTCCGGAAATTCATAATTTATCACGGCAATTTCATAACAACAAACAGTACTTACATCACTAAATTTGAAACAATTACAATACGACTAACAAATTACCCGGTAGAAAAAACTACCTCATGATGATGTAAGCTAAATTCCCGTTTCGGGTAATTCGACAGGAAATACGTTGAACGGAACACCCCAATGAACGCCTCAAAAAGGTCCAATCTCAGAAGATTCTCTGATCCGGCAATTCAACTGTTGGATTAAACAAGAAAATGAATAACTAAAACATTATGAAAAAAAGCTACTTTTTTATTGGTTTACTTCTCGCATCAGGAATCCTGGTGAGCTTTTCAGGGAAGGAAAACATCCAAAACGTAAAGAAATACACCCGATACTTTCACCAGCTGAACGCAAACGGAAGTGTTGGTGGAAAAACCGGAGCTCCCGGAGATGCAACCTGCACACAATGTCATTCCGGGACAGTACAAAGTGGTTCGGGATTCAATATTGTGACGTTGACACATGGTGGAAATCCTGTTACGGAATACGAACCAAACACCACGTATACAGTAAACGTTAGCATGTCGACAACCAATCCGAAAAACGGATTTGAAATTGTTGCTTTAAACCCGGGCAATACCATGGCAGGAAGTTTTGCCATTACGGATGCAACACGTACCAAAACGATATCTGCGCTGGGAAAAACACGCGTAACACATAAATCTGCAGGAACAGCGGCTACCAGCTGGAGTTTCAACTGGACATCGCCGGCAACAAATGTAGGGGCGGTAACATTCTACCTGGCAACCAATCAAACGAATAGCAACAACGGAGATACCGGAGACATTATCCGCACTTCTCAGCATCCGTTCGGGTCGCAAGCCGGAATCCAGGAAAGTACCGCAAAAGTAGAAACAAGTATCGGCTACCTGGCAAGCACCAATTCATTGAACATTCAATTGAACAGCAAAGTAGACGGAATAGCATTTGTGAACGTTGTGGATTTAAACGGTAAATCTGTTTTCACTGAAAACCTCGGAAGTGTAAGTGCCGGAGAAAGCTCGCTTTCAGTTCGTTTGAACCAGGAATTGAATAGCGGAATTTACATGGTAAACGTAGCCGTTGATAACAACATGATTGCCAAAAAAGTCTTTATTTCCAAATAAGAACGAGCACTGCTCGTGATGATCGCAAGCATTGCTTGATGAGAAGAATCAAACGTTCGCGCAACTGTCTCAACTCTCCGGAGATCATTTAACGAAGGTTTAGTCAGCCATCAGTTAAAGCTTGTTCAATTTCTCAATTTCTTTGTGCCCTTTGCTTCTTTGTAGTTTATTTTCAACGCAAAGAAGTTGAAGGGCGCAAAGTTTTTAATATTCAAACAGTCCTGTAAACAGGATTAATTCGTAATTCGTAATTCGTAATTCGTAATTCGTAATTAAATCAGCCGATTCGTCTCTGCACCAACTCATCCACGCGTTCATAAAGCTGTGTCGGAGTACTGGTTCTCCATTCAATATCCTCCAGGTCGCCGCCCATGACGAAATAATGATCTACCCGCGCTCTTTCAAATTCACTGATCACATGGTCGTGAAAATTGATCAAAGCAATCCAGCCGTCTTCCACTTCATCAAACCATTCTTCGTAATAGCAATCGTCTGAATAATGGTAATTCAGAACATTCTCACCGATCAGGATGAACTTATTGATTCCATGCCCCATGATTTCCTCAATCACATTCCGCTTGAGCGTCATGATATCATTTTCGATTGCGTCGTTCCATTCGCCGATGAATTCCATAATCGCATACCCTTCTTCATAATCCACAAAAAGGATTTTCGTGAACAGCGTTCTTGAACCGATATTATCCCATTGAGGATGGATCAGGAAATTGTAAATCCGGTCCGTAAACTCAAATTCACTGTACTCCCGATCGTAAAATGGCGAAAGAGAATCTTCAGAAGCGATGTATAAATGTCTCCAATTAAAATATGGCTCAATAAAATGCACGAAATCAGCGTTTTAATTTTGGAATAAAAATTGCAAATATGAACTTCGAAATTAAAAAGAAAGTCTACATTTGAGGCTCATTTTGTAACAAAAATTTACCTATGAAAAAATACAATAAAACACTAATAGTCAGTATCTTTGCTTTTAGTGGTATTTTACTATTCAGCTCTTGTTCATCCGATTCGAAAGAACGTGATGCTGCAGAAGCAACTTCCGCATTGATCGAAGGAAACGAAAAGATCGTTGCCTTTGGCCATGTGAATGCCATGAACCTCCTGAACAACGCCGATTACAAAAGCATCCCGAAAGTGAATACCATTCTGGGAAGTGTTTTAGGAAACTGGAAAAAAGGATTGGAAATCGACAAACCGATTTACTACGCATTGGAAGCTCCTTTCGGACACGATGCAACTCCCGAAACGGTTTATGCATTGATCAACATCAAAAACAAAGACAGCTTGTCTTCCATTATCAGTGAAATGGGATACGCTTTGGAAAAAGAAGGCGATATTTCTTTCCACCAGGAAGATGATGTGACCTTCGGAATCCGCAACAAAATCCTGATCATTATCAGCAAACCGGGAGATTACGATGGAAAAGCGAAAATCAAAGAAGCTTTCGATCTGACTTCCGGAGATCTTTCCGAAGGAACAGCACACGAGATCGTAAAACAAACCGGAGATATCGTTTCCGGACTCAGCATTGACCGCCTGTTGAATACTTCCAACACGGAACTGGCTAAGTTACCTGCCACCAAAAAAGAAGAATTGGAAAAGCTGGTAGATAACGCATTTATCAAAACAGTCGCAAACTTCAAAAACGGGGAAGCAACGATTGAAGCAACAAACATCTTCTCGGAAGAATTGAAAGACAAATTGTTCTTTAAAGACAAAAACGGAAATACATTGGTAAGCAAACTCGGAGGCGGAACTCCGTGGATGGGTATTGCAATGAACCTGGATTTGAGAAAAGGAGAAGATTTCCTGAGCACTTATTTGCCGGATGCAAAGAAACGTTTGATGGGTGGTTTCCCAGGCGAAGCGAAATTTGCCCTTTTGGCTCTTGGTGAAAATCCGTTTTCAAAATTGTTCTCAGGTCAAGCCGGAATGATTATGAACGGAGATGCTAAATCCACAATGGGAATGGAATTGGAATACAACAGCTTCCTGGGCTTAGGTCCTAAAGGAGATATTCTGCAAAAATTGATTGATGAGCAGTTTTCTGCATTCGCTACCAAAAAAGGCGATACGTATACACTTGGTCAATTGCGCATCAAATCTACCCAGAAAGGAATTTATGCTTCAAGCGGGAAGGAAAATTCAGGAAAACTGAACCTGCCTTCTTACGTGAAGAATTTCGGAGAAGACAGCTTCTCGATGTTCATTGCTTTCGAGAAAATGGACGTTGCAAGCATGGAATTGGATGATGAAGCAAAAGTGATCGAAATCCTGCAGTATGTAACGATCAATGCAAATCGCGACGGAGCGAAAATGGTCATTGCAGCGAAGAACAAGAAAGTGAATATTCTGAAACAGGCAACTGATTTCTACGCAAAACAAATCATGAGTAAAATCGACTCCATGGGAGTTTAAGAAATTCAAATACGTTTAAGGAGGTTATCGTCAGCGGTAACCTCTTTTTTTTGCTTATTTTTTCGTACCTTGTAAAGACCAAACTCCTTTGTGCGGGAATTTAGATGATCATTCTGAAAATCAGCTGCGCCCTTGGTATCTTCGCGGTTTAATA
>NZ_JASLCN010000413.1 GCF_030151805.1 Fluviicola sp. | reverse complement strand
CGATCAAACGTCCGTTTCATTGGCACATTTGGCTCACGGATTGTACAATTTAGTGGTTTCTCAAAACGGTAAATCCCAATCCTTGAATATTTTACGGAATTAACTATTAATTTTCAATTATTATTGAAAATATTGTATATATTTGATTCATGGAATTAGAACAAGCCAAACAGCAATTTATTCAAACGTGGGGGAACTTCGGAACCCAATGGGGAATCAATCGCTCTATGGCCCAGGTTCACGCACTGCTCATTGTAAGCGACAATCCGCTGTGCACAGAAGAAATCATGGAGAAATTGTCCATTTCAAGAGGAAATGCGAACATGAATATCCGTGAACTGACGAATTGGAATCTGATTTACAAAGAAAGTATTCCCGGAGACAGAAAGGAATACTTTCGCGCTGAAAAAGATATGTGGGAAGTCGCAAAACGCATCGTGAAAGAACGCAAGCGAAGAGAACTCGAACCGCTTCAGCAGCATTTGGCAGAATTGAAAAAAGTAGAACAATCCTACGAGTCTATTTCTTTTGTTGCAACGATCGAAAATATCGAACGCCTGGTGACTCGTCTGGATTCTCTCTCGAGCACATTGATGAAAGCAGATGAACATGTTTTTTTCGGAAGAATTTTAAACTTGTTCAAGTAGAACATTTTTTTTGACTTTTGTTTTCAATATATATTGAAAGTTTTGAATAAATAGAAAACAATAGAATCATGAAAGCAAACATCTCACTTTTGTATGACGAAGATTGTCCATTATGTCGCTGGTACACAGCAAAATTCGTCCAGTATCAGTTTCTGACTCCTCAGGGAAGAGTTTCTTACACCAAACACATTCAGGACTTCAAAGGCGTGATTGATCCGGATTTAGCACAAACCAAAATTGCCTGTTTCAATCATGATACCAAAGAAGTGACCTACGGTGTCGACAGTTTATTAGTCATTCTTAGCCAACGATGTAAACTCATCGGAACGATCGGGAAATTCAAACCGGTCAATTATTTACTGCAACTCCTTTATTTATTGGTTAGCTACAATCGGAAAATCGTAGCACCGGGCCCGAAACAAAAAGTGGATTGCGCGTGTGAACCTTCCAGATCTGTCTTTTGGCGTTTCACATTCATTGCATTGATCAGTTGGTTTACCTATTTAATTGTTCATTGGTATTTCAACAACTTTCTGACACCATTTCTAGTCGAAAATCCGGTCAATGATTTCGTTCTTCTTACGCTTCAGTTACTTTTTCAAACCAGTTTCTTTCTGCTGTTCAGCCAGAAAAACCTATACGATTATCTTGGTCACCTGGCTTTTACCTCATTTTTAGGAGCACTTGTTCTGCTTGGTTTCGGATTGCTTATTCAAGTACTCGGATTTATCGGAATTGACACGCCGTTCTTTGCTGTAATCTGCTTCGGAATAACGATTTGCTTCCTGTTTTTCGAGCACAAAAGAAGAATTCAGCTAAAAGACTGGGATTACAAACTGAGTTTGACCTGGATTGTTTTCAGAATTCTCATCTATCCGCTCGTATTTCACATTTAATCGTTCAGTCATGAAAAAGATTGTTTTATTTGCCGCAAACGGATTTATCGGAAAGGCGCTTATTGATTATACCGTTAAAAACCACCCTGATTATCAAATTACTGCTATTTCCAGAACGCTGATGAAAAACCTTCCTGCTTCCGTTAAACAGGTTCAGTGGGATGGTAAAACCAAAGGCAACTGGACAATCGAACTGGAACATGCCGATTTGGTCATCAACCTGGCAGGAAAGTCTGTAAACTGCAGATATACCAGAAAAAACAAAGCAGCCATTTTTGCCTCCCGTTTAGACAGCACCCGGATTATCGGGGAAGCAATTGAAGATTGCATCAACAAACCAAAGTGCTGGATGAATATGGCAAGTGCCACCATTTACGAGCATTCATTGGAAAATCCCAATACGGAAAAGAACGGAATCATCGGTAAAGGATTTTCCGTGAACGTTTGTAAAGCCTGGGAAAAACAATTCTTCGCTTTCAAAGACCTTCCGGTTCGTCAAATCGTACTCCGGACAACTATCGTACTGGGAGAAAGCGGAGGAGTTTATCCGGTTCTCAAACGACTCACGCGTTTCGGTCTGGGTGGAAAAATGGGAAAAGGGAATCAACAAATCAGCTGGATTCACATAGAAGATTTCTGCAGCGCCGTTTTTTTTCTGTTTGAAAACAATCAAGCTATTGGAATTTACAATGTAGGAAGTCCGAATCCGGTTCGAAATAAACTTTTTCAATTTGAACTAAGAAAAAGTTTAAATATTCATTGTTTTATCAATCACCCGAAGATTTTTTTACGTCTCGGAGCACTGATAATCGGAACTGAAAACGAACTGGTTTTGAAGAGCCGATTCATACATCCGGAGCAATTAAATAAACTTGGGTTTCAATTTCAATTTCCTTCTATTGATTTGTGTTTGAATGACTTAAAAAATAAAAACAAACAAAAAATTTGATTTTAACATGTTTTCAAACATTTTAACAAGCAATTTGAAATTCATTATATTTTAATTTCTTTTTTATATTCTGGCAACATTTTTCAAAATATAATCTACCTTCATGCAACGAATGAATTAATAAATTCGTTTTAGAATCAAACGTGAAGATTATGAAGAAGATTAGTGATTTAACCAAATTCACTCTGGCAGCTATTGCTTTCCTGATGTTCAGCGGCAATGCTTTTTCCCAAAGTAAAATCCCTGTAGAAACAATTAAAACGGATTGGAACCTTTTCCAGGAAGTAAAAGGAATCAAATTCTATGCTAAAAAAGAAGCCCATACAAATGAGGGCGCTCAGAATGTTGATTACCTGGTTATCAAGCTTGAAAACACAAGCAACAAAGATATAACTGTTTCCTACTCCTTAGCAATCCATTTCGATATGGGATGCAGCGGTTGCAATAGCAATGAATATGTGAAGACATTGACTATTCCTGCCAATTCTTCTATTGAGGGAAATTCTTATGACGGACGTTCACCGCTTTCCGCGACTTTTTTTAATCACAACCTGAAAAACAGTTGGACGCCTTTATTTATTAGTACCGAAGGATTGATCATTAAATAAATAAGTTATGAAAAAATTAATACTATTTATAGCATTTTTGGCAGGAACAGCGAGCCTGTTTGGTCAATCAAATTACTGTTATATTTCCGTTTCACCATTAGATACAACTGTTTGTCCGGGATCACCTGTTCCTGTTACAGCGAGCGGATCTCTTTTGAATGGTAACCAGTCTTTTGACTTTAACACGAGTAACATTCCATCCGGTTGGTCTACCAGCGGTGGTCTTGCCTTTACTCCATCTTGTGCTCCGCCATCGCCAGACGGTACTCCGTTCTATTGGGCGTCAACAACATCTACAACACCAGCGATCACAACAGCTGCTTTCGATATTCATTGTCCGGGAGGTTTTGTTACGTTTGAAATGATCTATGCAAATACGATCTCTTCACCTTGTGAGCAACTTGACCAATGGAATGAGGGTGTTGCTTTGCAATACAGTACAAACGGTGGAGCAACATGGATAACAATCGCTTATTATGCATGGGACGGAACCGTTTTAACAAGCATTCCAACAGCGACGACTCCTGGTGCAACCGGTAGCTCTTCAATGTCAAGCTGGGGATCATATACTGTTCCTATTCCACCGGCTGCGAATACAACAAGCACATCTTTCAGATGGTTTCAACAAAACACATCCGGAAATGGCTATGATAACTGGGGATTAGACAATATTGTTATTAACGCAATGGGAGGAAGCTGTTCTTCCAATGTGAACCTGATTTGGAGTAACGGTTTAACAGGAACCAACAACACGATTATTGCAGGAGCACCTGGTTCAGATTCAACATTTACAGTGAGTGTTTACGATACCATGGGTGTTTTGCAGTGTACATCTTCACCGGTTACCATTCATGTTTATAACGATAACTTAAATTACAACCTGCAGGATTATGCCTACTCTTATTGTCCGACAACAAATCCTTCTGTTCAGGTAACAAATATCGTAGGAGCAATTCCTCCGTATACTGTAAACTGGACGGATATTCCAAGCACGAATAACCCACAGAACTTACCGACAGGTGGCGCAGAACATGATTCCATAACATATCATGTAACCATTTCCGACGGTTGTGGATTTACCAGACAGGATAGTGTGATACTGGTAGTTAATAAATTACTTAATATCGACTCTTTGGTTGCTTACGACGTAAGTGCCTGTGCAAACGACGGAGCTGTTGTAGCATATGTTTCCGGAATTACTGCTGTCAATAACCAGCCAATGTATACATGGCATGGTCCGGGAGCAACAAACCCGAGCTTTGTAAACTCAACAGTTTGGACAAACCGTTCACCGGGATGGTATTACTTCCGTGTAGTGGATGATGTATGTAGTGATGAAGACAGTGTTCAGATTAAAATCAAAAATCCTCCTACAGCAATTATCAATGCGAATCCTTTAGCAGGTTGTGCTCCTTTTGATGTAGCGTTTGAAAATAACAGTCAAAATGCAACGCATTATCAATGGAACTTTGGTGACGGTGGCGGTAACGTCAATGTAAACGATCAAAGCACGCAGCATCACACGTATTCAGGAGATGCAACGATTATGTTGATCGCATATGATGACAGCAACTGTTCCGATACAACATACGTAAGTGTAGCTGTTCAAACTTGTGGATGTACAGACCCGTTAGCAGTGAATTACGATCCGAATGCAGTAGCAAATGACGGATCTTGTAACTACCCGCAACCGATCTTCAATATCCCGAATATCTTTACTCCAAACGGTGACGGAGACAATGATTACTTTGAATTCACAGTGACCAATTACTCCAACATCGAATTCAAAGTGGTTAACCGTTGGGGAAATCCTGTTTTCCAGGGTTCGGGATTGAATCCGAAATGGGATGGAAAAGTAAACGGTGTGCTATCTGATGACGGAGTTTACTTTGTAACATATAAAATCACATCTATCAAAGGTGATAAACAAATTGATGGTCAAACGTTTGTACATTTGATCAGATAATCAAACGATTAATTTTCTGAAAAGCGTCCGTTAGTTACGGGTGCTTTTTTTATTTTTGAATAATCTCCTTTTTGATTCAATAAAACCGATGTTTTTCATTCTTTCAAAAATTCTGCTGTTTACTATCAGTCCTTATACGTGGCTGTTAGCAGCACTCTATTTTGCTTTCTTTTCGAAAAAAGCCGTGCGTGCAAAAAGAGCTAAATATGCAGCTATTTTCATTGCCTTATTTTTTAGCAATACCTTTATTTTTAAAGAATTTTGCCGTCAGTGGGAAGTTTTCGGAACCCCTCCTGCTTTGGTCAAACACCACGATGTTGCCGTAGTTCTGACCGGAATGGCAGAATACAACAATGATTTAAAAGTACTGAGCGCCAGAAGAGGAATTGACAGAATCTGGCAAACGGTTTCCCTGTATAAAGCAGGAAAGATTGACCGGATTTTAATTACCGGAGATCATGGATATCTGTTCGACAAAGGCTTGCACGAAGCAACCCAATTGAAAGAAGTACTGATTAAATGGGGAATCCCCGAACACGTTATCATTACTGAAACCAAATCCAAAAACACCTACGAAAATGCAGTCGAGTCAAAGAAAATTCTGGACCGGCTTTTTCCGAATTCGAAATCCATTTTGTTGGTTACCTCCGGCAAACACATGCGAAGAGCCCGGGCTTGTTTCGAAAAACTGGGTGTGAATTGCGATACCTATTCAACGGATTTGTATACCGGACCAAAACGCTCCTACACAATCGACGAAATACTTATTCCCGATGTAAGTACGATGAACGATTGGCACAGTTTAATGAAGGAAATGATCGGTTATCTTGCCTACGATATTACGGGCAAAATTTAAGTTTAAGGGTTTGTTGTTTTTGGAGCTGTTTCCATTTCTAAAACCCGGATACTGCTTTCACTTTTTGCATGTTTGTTGTATTTCGCTGCATTGCAAACCCCGATAATCGCAGGAGTAGGAAAAGCCAGCCATCCGGCATAATCAAACCATTTGGCTTTGACCTTCAAACCCTCCACATGCTTTCGATCCAATGAATCTCTGTAGTTCAGGTATTGAAACGTATTTCGTCCACTTGCTGTTGTTTTCTTAATTCCGATCGTATCCGGAAAAGGATTATACAGAAAGTCCCATCCTTTTTTATCGTGATACGCCGAATCATTTTGAAACGAAGGATTGATCTTATTAAAATACAGGAAAGCCTCCCGGTTACAATCCACTTCTACCGGGTGTTCATCGTGAATTCCCGTGCTCATAATTGCCGGCAGACCAACCCGGATGAGATATGCAAAGCCCATTCGTTTACTTTGCAGATAATGCCCGTATTCATGCTGAAAAATACGATTATCCGGATCCGGGGCACTCGCCTTTTTCGTCAGAATGTAATTTCCGAAACAGATTCCGGTCCAGCCTACATTCATATTCAGCAGCGTACTTCCATTCGGATGGCTGACCGAATTCACCCGACACAAAACCGTATTGTAAAAATGCGCCATGAAAAAACCGATTCCGGTTTGAGGTCCCTGGTAAGTCAATCGGGAACCCACTTCCAGGAAGCGTTTTCCTGAAGTCAGGTTCGTATCCGAAACAAATAAACCTCCCCAAATCCTCAAATCATTCCGGGCACTTTGGTTGGCTCGTTTCCAGGCATTTTTCCATCTTTTTTCCTTATTCTTTATCAATCCGGAAATAAAACCACTAACCCAGGAATCCACAATAAAAAAGTCCGGATTGTTTTTCTCCGCATAAGACGGAATGACCATCAGCGCACAAATAAGTGACAGGAAAAACAACTTGATCCGCTTCATCATTCCATTCTAACGTTTGAACAATTATTTTATGATATTGAACTTAAAAATAATGTTATTTTAGTTTGAAGTTAATCATTCGCCATGAAGCAACTCATCTATTGTACGTTCATCTCTCTTGCATTGTTTTCATGCAACACCCCGGATTCTCCCAAAGAAAAGGAAAAAGTTCCCCAAAAGGAAGAGCCGAAAACGGAAAGCAGGAAAAGTGATGATGTTCCTGCAAAATCTGCCGACAGCAGTATGCGGAATCCGGTCGTGCACGATCTGACAGCTGCTCAGATAAAAAAACTCACCAAACTGCTTCCCGGACAAACTGTCAAAAAGATTGTTTCCTACATGAGCGATTGGGCTGCTGTGAAAACAGACATTGAGTTCGCTCGTGTGTATCATAATGGAAAAGCCCTGTTTGAAACCATTGAAAACGATATGTACACTAAATTTCCGGACGATGCCTACAATGCAATGGAAGCCATGCGTTTTATCGATAAATCCTTTGCGCTGCGTTCATCCTGTGAGGCTGAGTGCTCTGAATTTGTGATGAACTATAATTACGTGGATCTGGCAACTCTTGCAGCCTTCACGAAAGGAAAAGCAGACGATGAATTCGTCAAACTGAAAATCATGGCAGAAGGAGATCAGGCCAGACACGATCCTTCCTGGCTGAATTTCTTTGAACGCACCTGGGATTACGGAGGAGGTTCATTACTCGGCGACGGGAACAATCACGCATTCCTGGAAGCATCTTTTCAAGCCATTCAGAAAAGTGATCTCTTTAAAAGAGATTTACTCAAGCTTCGCGTAAGAGCCATTGAAGACATGAAACACCGCATTTACATGCATCCGAAAGCCGTTGTACTGGCAGAACTCGACCAAATCTTGAAGGCGAAATGCCTTTCGTATGATGAAGCACACCAAATTCTGGATCTGCGGCAGCGAATTGAACGCGATAATGAAGATCCGCCTTTGCAATTCAATTGCTCCGATCCGGAACAGAATTGCGACTGGGGAGGATAAATCTTCAAGCGGTCAAAAAAAGTTCAAAGAGTTAAAAAGTCAATTGAAAATGGAAAAGTGAAAAGTGAAAAGTGAAAAGTTGTTTAATCAAAAGACATTTGAACATTTGAACATTTGAACATTTGAACATTTGAACATTTGAACATTTGAACTATTTATATCATTCTAACTATTGCCGGATGTTTTTAACCGGAAGCTGAAAACCCAATCCTCCTGTTCCCATAAATTGATCCAGCGGTCTTGCATGCCACGGATCTGTTTGATGGATGTACTGGCATTCCAAAAAGAAATAGAAGAATTTATACACGTGATAATTCAATCCGGCCTTAACTGCAAAAGCGGAGTTGTAAATGCGTTCGCTTCGCTCATTGGTTTGAATGGCCGAAAAACCAACCTGAAGTCCTACAAATGGATCCAGTCTTTTCACCGGAAAATAACGCATAAACCCGGCCTGAACCTGCAAATGATCATTGACATATCCGGGTTTCGTCTGTGCACCGATAAATTGATAAATATCTCCACGGAAACTGTATTTATCATCAAAATGGTAATTCAGATATCCTCCGACATACAAATTCAAGCCTTTGGTGTTTAATTGCTGTGACGGATAAATACTGGCTGTGGTTTGCAACAATCCTTCGCGTTCTCCATCAGCAATAATCTGTGCCCGGGAATACGATGTAATGGTTCCAAAAACCAAAAACAGCAAACTTATTTTCTTTTTGATTTCCATAAATCTGCGATTTTATAGTTTAATGTAAGCGAAGTCAATAAATGGCCTTCCAGCGAACCTCCTTTATGCTTTTCGAAATGAACACTTCCATCCTCTTCCACATGGGAATGAATATCCGTTCCCAAATGGATCATATACTGGCTGGAAAGTGAAATATCAAAACGCGGAGTCAGGTTAAAATGAACACCCAATCCGCCCTGAACAGCACTGCTCCAGCGGTCAATTTTGTTCTCACGGTTTGCCAGTTCCGTTTGCAAAGTTCTGTCAAAACAATGTCCTGCCAGGATATACGGCTGCACTTTCGGCGTCGGATTATTCAAAAGGTAAAACATCACGCTCCAGCCGATATGCAAATCATTTCTTCGTGTGAATTGATTGGTAACAGGCAAATAATCCATAAACCATTCTGTATTCACCCGATCCGATAATTGAAGCCGAAACTGTCCGCCCAAACCAACAGCTGCACGTTCATGATCTCCGTTAAAAGTACTTAAGGTTGTCCGCTGGCCGAAAGAAAGTAAACCTCCCCTTCCTCCTTTTACATTCAGTTCCTGGGCAAATGCGGAACACGACAAGAGGACCAACAATATCAGACAGTGTTTTTTCATAGGTTCGTTTTTAGTAGTAACGATGTAAAAGTAGTAATTAGTATGAGAATCAGGCCACTTGTTCAATCAGGCAGAAACGGGAACTCAGGAAAAGACAGAAAACCAAGAGGGGGACACGATGAATCGCGTCCCCCTCTTGGTTTGATTTTAATTTTTATTTCTTTCCGGGAATCAGATTCCGAGTTTTTCCATAACAATATCACTTACTCCGGTAGTGGAATAACCTCCGTCGTGGAATAAGTTCTGCATCGTTACCATTCTTGTCAAATCAGAGAACAACGAAATACAGTAGTTTGCACAATCTTCAGCACTTGCATTTCCAAGTGGTGCAATTGCATCTGCATAATCATAGAAATCACCGAATCCTTTGATTCCTGAACCTGCAGTTGTTTTTGTCGGAGATTGAGAAACCGTGTTGATACGCACTTTTTTCTCCAAACCGTAATGGTATCCGAAACTTCTCGCGATTGACTCCAACATCGCTTTAATATCCGCCATATCCGTATAAAAAGGATACGTTCTTTGAGCCGCAGCATACGTAAGTGCCACTACACTTCCCCACTCATTGATTGCATCCATATTTTTAGCTACGGAAAGCATCTTGTGTAATGAAAGTGCCGAAACATCAATTCCTTTTTGAAAGAAATCGTAATTCAGGTCTTGATATGGAATATTCTTACGAATGTTAACACTCATTCCGATTGAATGCAGTACAAAATCAATTTTACCGCCCAAGATTTCCTGCGCCTCTGTAAAGAGTTTCTTCAGGTCGTCGATATTTGTTGCATCGGCAGGAATAATCTTTGAATTTGTTTTTTCTGCCAATTCATTTATTTCCCCCATTCGCATAGCGATCGGGGCATTTGTTAAAACAAAAGTAGCTCCGTGTTCATGCGCTTTTTCAGCAACTTTCCAGGCAATTGAATTTTGATCCAATGCTCCGGTAATGATTCCACGTTTTCCTTCCAATAATTTTGACATAATCATTTGATTTGAGAACAAATTTAGAATTTAATTTCAAGCTTCCAAGGAATATTTCCGGCGCTTCACTGAATTGCATTGAAATCCAAAAGATTAAACCATTTCCTTTTAAACCTGTTTAATCCTGAAAAATCAATTTGAGTCCGTCATAAGCAGCAAAGACGTTCTCCGGCAATTCTTTTTCAATCTCTTCGTGCGTTCCGAACATATGTGAAATATGCGTCAGATAGGCTTTTTCAGGTTTCACTTCATGGATGAAAGCCAGCGCTTCTTCCAGGTTAAAGTGCGAAATATGAGGTTCTTTTCTCAAAGCATTTACAATTAAGACCTTCACTCCTTTCAATTTTTCCACTTCTTCCGGGCTAACCGTCTTCGCATCCGTAATATAGGCAAAATCACCGAGCCTGAAACCGAATACCGGCATGAAGTAATGCATCACTTCAACAGGAACCACCGGGATATCGCCGGAAATTTTAAAGGGCTTATTTTCAATATTGATAATGTTCAACTGCGGAATTCCCGGGTATTTATCGTCTGAAAAAGCATAGTGATATTCTCTTCTCAAAGCTGCTTCAACCGCCCCGGAACAATAAATATCCATGTCTCTTTTCTCAATGAAATTGAATGCCCGTACATCATCCAGGCCCGCCATGTGATCCTTATGCTCGTGCGTAAACAAAACCGCTTCCAGGCTTTTCACCTGAAATTTAAGCATCTGTTGTCTGAAATCAGGACCCGCATCTATCACGAAATTTCGTCCGTCGATTTCCAACAAAACCGAGCAGCGCAAGCGATTGTCTTCTTTTTTCTGCGAAGTGCAGACATGACAATCACACGCAATCACAGGAATGCCCTGAGAAGTCCCGGAACCCAATACAGTAACAGAAAAATTCATGATTGAGGATGCCTGATTACGCGGATCAACAATAAAAACCATGCTAAGATCATCAACAAACCTCCAATCGGTGTGATTGGTCCGAACACTTTCTTCAACGATTCGAATCCGTTGAGTTTAGCAGCTGTAAGTCCGTAAATACTTCCCGAAAAGAAGATGGTCCCGAAAAGCATCAGCGAAAAAACAGTTTTGCTCTGAACTTGAAAACGGACATTGATGAAAGGAATCACTAAAAATCCCAATCCCTGAAAAAATTGATATTTCGTAGCAGTATCAAAAGACTGCAGAATCGTTTCGTCTTTCGTAAGCGATTTCAACCCGTGAGCACCAAATGCACCGAGTATAATCGCAATAATGATCAGTATTAATCCGGTAATAACCCATTTCCTCTCCATAATTTAAAGATAGAAGAAAAAGTCTGTATTACTCCTTGATTTTAGAAATAATTTGAACGAGTGTGTACTTGAATCGTTCCGCACCGGTTTTACCTTCAACAAGATCGATCTTTACGATCAAATCATATGTAAATCCTGCTTCAAAATTAAATCCTTCGATTGGTTGCGGTAACACTTCCCAACTGTCCATACCAATGGTAGCACCTTTTTGTACGGAATAGCATTTTTTAGTCTCTTCCGCATTTCCGGAACAATTCACAAGATGAGCTCCTACACGCATTTTAATTGTCTCACCGGACAGTGCAATCGCCGTTTGTTCTGCGGGAAAAAGTGTTGTTCCTCCGAAATTTGAACTGGTTAATGAAATAGCCAACCACACGATCTTCAACATAATCTCTGAATTTATTTAGTAAAGATACGGAAAGAAACCCCGATGGTTGTTTATTTGTTATAGAATTAACGATATTACGAATTACGAATTACGAATTACGAATTACGAAATAAAAATAATTTGGAATTCGGCATTCGGAATTAAATCAAACTCAGTTCATCAATTCAATAGCCGAAGACCTTGCCAGATCCGTTACCTGCTCTCCCGAGATCAATTTCGCCAATGCTTCAATACGCTGCACATCATTCAACTGTTCGATACTGGAAATCGTCTGGCTGTTTTCATGTGATTTCGAAACTTCAAAATGGAAATCTCCTTTCGCAGCAACCTGCGGTAAATGAGTAATTGCAAATACCTGCAGGTGTTTCCCCATTTCTTTCAGCAATTTCCCCATTCTCAGGGCTACTTCGCCGGAAACACCGGTATCAATTTCATCCAGGATTAATGTCGGAAGCGCTTTTTTCTCGCTCATCACCAATTGGATTGCCAGCATTACGCGGGATAATTCTCCCCCACTCGCTGCACGTTCGATCGGTTTCAATTCCAGGCCTTTGTTTGCCGAAAACAAGATCTGAATCGTCATTCCGCCATTTGCATCCGGTTTATCCAGTTTGTTCAACACGATCTGGAATCGGGAATGCTCCATTTTCATTTCACTCAGCAATTCAAGCAAGTAAACTTCCAGTTTAGGAATGACTTTCGAACGCTTTTCAAACAGATTCGTTGAAAGCTGATGCAACTCTTTTTCCTTCGCTTCGATCTCAATGATTAATGCTGCAATGCGCTCATCCGAAAATGTAAAATCGCTTACTTTATCGCTTAAAGCAGTCCGGTATTCGATCAATTCTTCCTGCGTCGACAAATGATGCTTTCTCAGGATTTTGTTGTATTCATCCAACAATTCTGTCAAACGGAAAAGTGCTTCCGGATCTCCTTCCAGCTGGTTCAATTGTCTTTCGGAATCACGGGAAATGTCTCCCAATTCCACAATCACCTCATTCAAACGATTCGAAATAGTTCCCAGTTCCGCATCTGCATCTTTCCACTTATCAATGTGTGATTTGAGTCTTCTCAACAAATCCGTTGCTCCGTTTTCCTGGTCAATTGCAGCAGTAATCGAAGCATACGCTTCTTTCAGATCATCAATTTTCGAAAGCTTTGAAAAATCGTGCTCCAGGGTTTCATAATTGATTTTATCCAAATCCAATTGCTCCAGTTCATCCAATTGAAACTTCACATAATCGAGTTCCTGTAAATGGTTCGATTTTGCATGTTCCAATTGATCTTTTGTGGAACGCAAGCGCTGAATCTGATGATACAGCCCTGAAACCTGGTTCGCAAGTTCCAACGAATCCCCGTAAGAATCCAGCAAATCAAACTGAAACCGCGTTTTTTTAATTTCCAGTGTTTCGTGCTGCGAGTGAATATAAACCAACTGTTCGGTCAATTCTTTCAACTGACTCAATTGAACTGGTGTATCGTTAATGAATGAGCGGGATTTTCCCTGGCTTGTAATTTCTCTGCGGATAACTGTTTCTGAATCCCAATCGATATCTTCCTGAACGAACCATTCTTTGAAATCCGGGTTCAAATCAAAAACGGCTTCTACAACTGTTTTCTTTTCCGGATTCCGGATAACAGAAAAATCCGAGCGCTCGCCCAGAATCAGGTTTAAGGCTCCGAGCAAAATGGACTTTCCGGAACCGGTTTCTCCGGTAATGACATGTAATCCTTTGTGAAAATCAAGAGAAACATGTTCAATCAACGCAAAGTTTTGAACAGAAAGGGATTTTAGCATTAGTTCAGAATTTCCTCGTATTTAGTTGAATTCGCAGGATCTATTTTTTTCAAAACTGTAACTATTTGTGTTTTTTCTTCCGGTTTAGACAGCGAATACAGGTTTTTCAACTCATTCAATTTACAATATGCAAAATTAATGATGTTAATTGAATTCGGTCTTGCAGCTGCGATTTTGGATAGTTTTTCCAAAGCGGTATAAATTGCTTTTTTCGCATCATCCGGCTTGTCGTATAAATGATCCATCCCTAAGCGGTGGTATTCATAATAACATTCTCTCAAAGGCTCAAACAACTGCTGAAGCGCATTTTCAACTAACCAATACCTGTTTTTCTTTCCTGTTTCGTTAGATTTCCAACCTTTACTGGTAGAAGTTTGTGCATTCGTTACGATTTGTTGTGCTTCCTGGAAATACTTTGTTCCGCCCTGCAGTGAAAAGGAATCAAAATCCAACGCAATGATATAGTATGCATAAAACGCAAGCAGCGAAGATAAATTATCGCGGTACTGGTTTTCGGCATATAACAAAACACTGTTTCGCGTGTAGCTGAATTCTAAATTATCGTCCTGGAAATTGAACAACGTTGTATTGTACGAGCCGTTGTAAACCGGGCGGCTCGATTGCACCTGGATAGAACCGGTAAAATTACCGTTGTTGATCGTGTTAATCTGCAATTGCATCTGACAGTTAATACGCTCTTCTACCTTGAATTTCTCATCAGTCCATTTCGTATTGTTCATCAAATCTGTAACAACCTGTTTGATCTGATCAAATAATTCTTTTTCGGCTGAAGTAACTTCCGTTTTAACGTTTGTAACAATCGAAACCTGGCAATTTAATTCCTGGGAATAACCTTTCGTTAAAAGGGCCAAAAAGACAAGGGTTAGAATTTTATTCATACAAAATTATTCATCAATTCATTCAACAACGAGAAAGCCAATTCTTGTTTTGACTGTAACTCAAAGCTACGTATTTTATTGCTTTTAAAGATTAATTTAACTGAATTCGTGTCCGTTCCGAAACCAACGCCTGGCTCCCCCATTTCATTCAGTACAATCGCATCCAGTTGCTTCTTCTCCAACTTGTTTTGGGCATATTCCAACCCATTTTGGGTTTCCAAAGCAAATCCGACCACTTTTTGAGCTGTTTTATTCGCGGACGCCCAGGAAAGAATGTCCGGATTTTTCTCCAGGTCAATATGCAGGTTTTCTGCTGTTTTCTTGATCTTCTGATCCGCAGCAATACTTGGGCGGTAATCCGCAACAGCTGAAGCGAAAATTCCCCAATCAGCCTGGCCCCAGTTCTTTTGAACGGCATCCAGCATCTGCAATGCAGAA
Organism: Fluviicola sp.; assembly: GCF_030151805.1. GTDB lineage: Bacteria > Bacteroidota > Bacteroidia > Flavobacteriales_D > Crocinitomicaceae > Fluviicola. The sequence continues at coordinate 6,227 of NZ_JASLCN010000413.1, read as the reverse complement.
GTAACGCGAATGACCTGAATATGTTTGTGGATTGCTTTTAAACTGCTCGGACCACTGATCAGAATCACTTCGCCTCCTTTGGATGCAACGGCTTCCGCTAAAGAGAATCCCATTTTTCCGGAAGAGTGATTCCCGATAAATCTTACGGGATCAATTGCTTCGTAAGTCGGCCCAGCGGTAATCAACACTTTCTTCCCCGTAAAACGTTCGTCTTTGTGAAAATGATCCTGCAAATATTGCAGCAAAGTTTCGGGTTCTGCCATTCTTCCCTGCCCTTCCAATCCGCTGGCTAAGAATCCGCTTTCGGCAGGAATGATCGTATATCCGAATGATTCCAAACGCGCGATGTTCTCCTTTGTTGTCGGATGCTGGTACATATCGAGATCCATTGCCGGAGCAATAAAAACCGGGCATTTCGCACTCAGATAAGTTGCCATCAGGAAATTATCCGAAAAGCCGTGAGCCATTTTAGCAAGGGAATTTGCGGTAACCGGAGCGAAAATCATCACGTCGGCCCAAAGAGCCCATTCAACGTGATTGGTCCATTCTCCTGTTTTGGAATCATAAAATTCAATTCCGACAGGAGATTCCGATAAGGTGGAAAGTGTGAGCGGTGTAATAAAATCAGAAGAGGCAGGAGTCATCATACATCTGACTTCTGCCCCTTGTTTTTTTAACAATCTTACGAAGGAAGCAATTTTATACGCTGCAATTCCGCCGGTAACACCAACCAGAATTTTTTTTCCTTCTAAAGACATAGGAGTTTATTTACTCTTGGTTTTTTCTAGTATAGATTTGTCCTTCTTTCAACTCTTCAATTGCAACTGCAACCGGCTTCGGAAGTTTTTCGTAAAAACGGGAGATTTCAATTTGCTCACGGTTTTCGAAGATCTCCTCCAAATTATCTGTTGATGAAGCAAACTCCTGCAATTTTGCAGTCAATTCTTCTTTCATTGAAGAGCTGATTTGATTTGCTCTTTTAGACAATACTACAATTGATTCATAGATATTACCTGTAGTTTGCTCTAAATCAATTGTATCACGCGTCACAGTTGAACGCTCAGCATTGTTGTTTTTGAAGCTCATTTCTTCTATTTATTTTACTTGTTAGTTGCGGGAACATCGATTTTCTTCAATTTCTCAACATACCCTTCGAATTCGCGAAGATAGTCTGAATTTGGGAATTCTACAAGAAAAACATTAAATCGTTCATTTGTTTTAGCGATTCGGTCTTCCATTTTAGATTCAATACTATTCAATGCCAAATGATAGGAATTTCGCATCAAAATAGCCCAGGCTTCTTCTCTGTATTTTGATCTCGGATAATTATCCAGGAACGCCTCCGAGCTTACAACGGCTGCACGGTAGTTTTCCGTTTTGGAATACAAACGCACATTCATCATTTCTTTCGTTTCCAGCTTATACCGCAATTTATCCATGATCGCATTACAAGTATCCAGCATTTCGGAGTTCGGGAAACGGGAAACAAAATTCTGCAATTCATTGAGCGCAACTTCTGTTTCATGCTGATCCAGGGAAGCCTCCGGACTGTTTTGTACAGCACACAGGGCAGCAAGGAAAGTGGTTTCTTCTACTTTAGGAGAATATGGAAACTTGGACGGGAAAGCACTCAGATAGTAACTTGCCAGATACCAATCTTCCACTTCAAAACAAGCTTTTCCCAAACGGTAGAAAGCAACTTCTCCCTGCGGAGTTCTCGGGCTTCTTTGATAAACCTGTTCGTAAAGAGCAACGCATCTCTCGTACTTTTCACCATCGTAAAGGCGGTTTGCTTCATTAAATTTAGCTTCGTAATCATCCGACTTTAAAATTCGATTGTACGAATTACAACTCGCAAGTGATAGTAATGTGAGAATTAAGAACATCCATTTCATGACGACAAAAATAGGAGAAATAGCATAACGGCAAGCTTACCGGAAATATTGTTTTGAGAAATCTTAACAAAATCAATTGAAAAGTGAGAATTGAAAAGTGAAAAGTTTTTAAAACAAACTCTTTTGAACTTTTGAACTTTTTAGACAAGTTTCCCGGATTTTATCTCCATCAAATGAAACAAACGATCCATGCTCGGGGCTTCATGTTCAAAATAAGCACGTGTTTTTGCGATCTTGGTTTCCATCGAATCATCCCGTTCAAATTCTGGATTGAAGCGGAAGTAATGCCATTTTTTATGTTGCCGCACTTCTTTTTCAAATTCAGCCTGCGCCTGTTCTGAAAATTGCTGCTCCAAATCCGCATCCTTGTGTTTTCCGGAACCAATGCTGACAATCACCACCGAATCATCCTGATACAGACAATCTGCGTAATGCATTGCCTGAAGAATCGGATTGGGCGTAAACTGACTTGCATTCATTAATCTTCTGTATCCCAGTTTGATGAATTGCTGTTCGTTCGGATTTCCCATACACGCTTTCAAAACAGAATCGATTTTAATTGATTGCTGGGTTGGCCTGCTATCTGAAAATTGAAACAATTCATCCGAATCAACATCATAAGTCATAAACAGGAAGTGTTTTCGCAGGGAATACAAAGTGTCGTCTTCGTCAAACAAACGCGAAACCATTTCTTTACTATAACCGTTGTTCTGATACTTCAAAAGCTTTTCCAGCGCCCCCAATTCTTCAATAAGGGAAATCTGGTGCTTAGCCAATAAACTGGCGAGTAAAACACTGTCGCCGGAAGCAACCAATAAATCAATCCAATTATAGAGGGAACGGTCAATATCAACAGCATGAATCCTTCGCGACAAGGCGCTTAACCCGACGATCGGGACGAGCAAGGCGTCAGACCCTCCATCTGTTACTAAAACGATTCTATAATTGCACGACATAAAAGCAATTTAGGTAAATCGCCAGTACAAACCAAATTTTTAACAGTATTGAACAAAAAATGGACGAATCATTTAGTTGAAACAACAAGTTTCAATAAATAAGTTGAATACAGTTCAAACAATTGAAAAACAATAAGTTAATGAAGATTGTTTTCTATTGATAAATCAATTTAAACTAGATTTATCATCTCACACGAACCTGTCTTCCAACCTGCAACAAGGTCGTAGGGCGAATTCCGTTGAGTTTGCACAATCTGGAGACAGTTGTATTGCTTTTGGCAGCAATTTGAGAAAGGGTATCTCCTGTTCTGATCTTGTAATATTTCCGGGTTGCTGCGGCTTCTGTTCTTGCCTGAACGGATGCAATGGATTCTCCTGAAATTTCTTCGTCGCTGGGTTTTGCTCCGGGTCTGAACAAGCGCTTATGAACCATCAGGTTTTCGTCTTTCAGTTCTTTTTTAGCAAAATCAATGACTTCTTCCGGGTTCATCGGTGCATCATAAAAACGTACTTCGAAGTGCAAATGCGCACCGAATGAACGTCCTGTGTTTCCTCCCAATCCGATTGGTTCACCTGCCTTCACTTCCTGATCCGGAGCTACCAGATGCTTTGAAAGATGCGCGTAAAACGTTTCCAAACCATTGTAATGACGAATGATTACCAGGTTTCCGAAACCTCCGTCATTCCATTTTGCATAACGAACACGACCTGAAAATGCTGCTTTTACCGTATCACCCGTACGCAGATTCAAGTCAATTCCGTTGTGATATCTTCCTTTTCTGTACCCATAACGCGAAGTCACGATTCCGGGAACAGGTGATATAAATTCTTTGTGTAAATCATCCACCAGGCACAACCAAAGCGTATCGCTCATGCGCGACAAATCATTGGTTCTTTCAGATGTGAAACAAATATCGTTATCCCATGTTTGAACCAGATTCAGGTTTGTATCTGCCTGAATACGGTTAAAAAGGGCTTCGTTCAGAATCCCGTCAAACTCTTCATCCATCAGGAATTTCCAAGTTCGGTTCGAGTAAAGAACCATCTTGCCTCTCTCAGTAGTTACAGTATCAATAGGAGTTTGTGCAAATCCGGAAAACGAAACAACGAGGAGGAAGAAATAAAGAAATTTGTTCATGATTTTTTATCTTGGTATGTTCTGGGTGTCGCAAAACTAACAAAAAAAAGACAATTTTCACTTGCAAAAAAACGTTAATTCCAACATTTACAAGTTCATATCTTTAAAATTGAAAATTGATAAGTCAAAAGTTAAAAGGTTTTAAACTGCTCAATAGTGTGAAAAACAATGCATCTTTAAACAACTTTTCCACTTGTCAATTTTACCTTTTTACTTTTCAATTTGTTTGGCGGATTTTCCGTCTACATCCATGATGATAATGTCGTAGAACAGATCTTCGTTCGGTTTCACCAAATCCACATAACCTCTTGAACCGTATGCCTCTTTTGCCGGAACAACAATGTAGAGTTTATCATACATTTTCGTGTTCAGAATGCCTTTTCTCAACCCCGGAATCAGGGAAGCATCTTTCATCCCGAAACCAAAAGGAACATTTCGCTGGTATGAATTATCGTATCTTGGATTCGACTTGGTCCCGACGAAATAATGAATCGCCAGGTTGGAATTTTCACCGACTTTCGCATCGGTCATTTCCGGATTTTCTTCCAAACGCCATACTTTCACACCGTCAACGGTTTTAAGCGGTTTGATTTCCTTTCCAACACGTAACATCACAATATTCGGAGCATTCGGCGGGATAACTCCGGGAATTCCCTTTTTCCCGCGGGCAAGTTTTCCGGGAATGAATACTTCCACAAAGTCTCCGACTCTCAATTCTTTCATTGCCAGGTCAAATCCGGGCGTTTGCATTCCATATCCAACCAGGAAAGGAAGCATGTCTCTTTGCAGTTTGTAGTTTCCGTCAACCACTTCACCGTTCTCCAGTTTGGTCTTGAAATTAATTTCGTAAACAGCTCCTTCCTGAACCAACGGGCCATCTGTTTTTTCAAACCATTGAATGCGGATTCCGTTCGGAAACGTTTTCTTGTCTTCAATTGTTTTTTTCGGTTCGATCAGTTTTTCCGCATCGGAAAGTCCCTGATCAAATTTACGTGTAGTTGGTGCTTTTGGTGTATTATCTGCCGTATCTACTCCTGAAGTACATGCCGTTGATAAAATCAAAACACTCATTAAACAGTTAGCCAGTTTCATTCTATTCCAATTAATTCAATATCTACTACTAAAGGTGAAAGTGGCGGGATTTTCTCGAAATCTCCAACCAAACCATGAGCCAGGTGACTCGGGAAAACCAATTTTGCCTTTTCACCCACACGCATCAATTTGATTCCTTCGTGGATTCCCGATTCCATATCACTCTTGTCGATCTTGAAAATATCTACTTCATCCGCAGCCGTTTTATAGACTTCCGTTCCGTCCAACAAACTGATCTTGTATTGAGTTCTTGCTTCCATGCCCGGTTTCGCTATTTCGCCATCTGTTTGCTTGAAAATCACGTAGCGCAATCCTGTTCCGGTTTGTTTGACTTCCCAGTTTTCGTGTTGTGCAAAATACAAATCGATATCCAAATCCTGCTCAATTGCCAGCTCCTTGTTCATTTCGGTGGATTTCTCGATGTTCCAATTGACCCGTTTGGGCTGCTTTTCCTCTTCCGAACAGGAACAAAGAAACAGCAGGCAAAAAACAAATTCTTTTTTTATCATGCTTTAGGAATGAAATCTTTTACAAATGTTACAAATTTTTCGACTGTTTTTTCAAGTGTTTCAGACGAAATTCCTCCTGAAGCATAGGCGTGTCCGCCACCATCGAAATGTGTTTTTGCCAATTCATTGACGTAATAATCTCCCTTGGAACGGAAGGAAATTTTGACTTTTCCTTCTTTCTCCACGAACAACACCGCCATTTTGATTCCCTGGATTCCCAGAATCTGGTTCACCAATCCTTCCGTATCGCCTTTTTGGTAATGGAAACGGTTCAACTCGGCTTCGGAAAGAGAAGCATATCCCACATGCATGTCATTGAGACAAACCAATTTTTCCGATAAAGCAAAACCTCTGAGTTTGATCCGATCCACCGTATTTGTATCGTAAACCGCTTCATGAATCAGGAAATGCTTCACACCTCTCCGGATCAAATCTCCGATTGCTTCGTGTGTAAACGCGCTCACGGATGGAAATCTGAAAGATCCCGTATCCGTCATGATTCCAAGATAAATCGCAGCACCGGAAATTTCATCCAGATCATCCAAATGTCCGATTTCTTTGACCCATTTGTAAACCAATTCACAAGTGGAAGATGCAGAAGTATCGGAAATTACCTGCTGACAAAAATCTGCAGGAT
>NZ_JASLCN010000342.1 GCF_030151805.1 Fluviicola sp. | reverse complement strand
CCCATTCCTGTATTTCCTGAAGTTCCTTCAATGATTGTTCCTCCTGGTTTCAACAATCCTGCTTTTTCAGCATCTTCAATCATTTTCACGGCCATTCTGTCCTTCACAGAGTTCCCGGGATTGGTTGTTTCAACCTTCGCCAAAACAGTTGCCTTACAGTTTTTTGTGAGCTTGTTTAGTTTCACCAAAGGCGTGTTCCCGATGGTTTCCAATATGTTGTTATAAACTTTCATGTACTGAATTTTACGCAAAGATAGTTTTAATTCAAAATGTAGAATTGAAAAGAAGAGAAAGCAATGCTTTTCATAAGAATCAGCGAGAGCTGGCGAAGACTGACGGGTTATAGTGCGGCGATAAGAAGGAACTGAGAATTTAGAGAGTCAGGATTGAAAAATCTCCCGGGAACTACTCATCTGTCTTGACTCTTGACTCTTTTATACTATAACTCTTTTCAATTTTTCAAAACTTTTCAATTTTACCATTTTCAATGCTCCATTCTTTGAGAAACTTTAGCTAATTTTGTTCCCATGTCGGATTTCGTTGTTTCTGCCAGAAAATACAGACCCCAGACCTTTGATACGGTTGTTGGGCAGAAGGCAATTACCAACACTTTAAAAAACGCAATTAAGAACCAGCATTTGGCTCAGGCTTTCCTGTTCTGCGGTTCGCGTGGAGTTGGAAAAACGACTACAGCCCGTATTTTAGCAAAGACGATCAATTGTTTTAACAGAACGGAATCTGTTGAAGCGTGTGATCAATGTGACAGCTGTCTTTCTTTCAACGAAGGAGCTTCGCTGAATGTCTACGAATTAGATGCGGCATCCAACAACTCGGTAGACGATATCCGTGGCCTGATTGATCAGGTGCGTATTGCTCCGCAGTTGGGAACTCACAAGGTGTATATCATCGACGAGGTTCACATGTTGTCAACGGCAGCTTTTAATGCTTTTTTGAAAACATTGGAAGAACCGCCTGCACATGCCATTTTCATTTTGGCAACTACTGAAAAACATAAAATTCTTCCTACGATTCTTTCCCGTTGTCAGATTTTTGACTTTCAACGGATCAAAGTAAAAGACATTGCAGATCATTTGGCGCATGTTGCTACCCAGGAAGCAATTTCTGCCGATCCCGACGCACTTCATTTGATTGCTCAGAAAGCAGACGGTGCTTTGCGCGATGCGCTTTCCATTTTCGATCAGATCGTTAGCTTTTGCGGTACAACCATTACGCATAAAGCCGTATTGGAGAATCTGAACGTGCTGGATCACGATTATTATTTCAAAGTAGTTGAAAATGCATTGAATGAAGATATTCCTGCTTGCCTGTTGTTATTCAACGACGTCATGGAAAAAGGATTCGACGGGCATCATTTCTTAGTCGGATTGGCTGAACACTTCAGAAACCTCCTCATTTGTAAAGATCCGCGAACAGCGAATTTGCTGGAAGTGGGTGAAGTCACGGAAAAACTCTTTATTGAACAGGCTAAAAAAGTAGACGGAGCAATGGCTCTCCGCTGTTTGGGTGTTTTGAGTAAAGCAGATGTCGATTACAAAGCAGCCAAAAACCAGCGATTACTCGTTGAGCTGACACTGATGCAAATCTGTTCGGTTAAATCTGAGCTTGAAAAAAAAAATCCTTAACTGATCCGGTTCAAATCATTCCCTTTGTTGGTCAAAGCTTACGCAATGAGCCTAGCAAGCCTGTAAACAAACCTTCGGTGACTCCGGAACGTGCCGCTTTTTCTACCAAACCGGAAGCAAAAGTGCTTTCTGCTCCGACAGGAAATCTGAATTCCAACAACTTATCCATCAATCACATGATTGAGCAGCAAAAAGCGAAAGCTACTGTTGCAACAAGTGATTTACCCCGAAAAGAATTTCACCGCGATGACGTGGTTCGTTTGTGGAAAACCATGGCTCATACTCAAAAATTAAATGGTCAGGACCAGGTTTACCACGTGATGATCAAACGCGAACCTGTTCAATTGGATGAAACCACTTTCCAGTTTGAAGTAGACAACACCATTCAGTTGACCCGACTGGAAGGCGCAATCGGAGAAGTCATGGCTTATATCCGGAAGGAAATCCAGAACTACGACTTAGTTATTCAACTGGAAATGGTCAAAGATGCCCCGGAAGAAGTCAAATACCTGAATGGTCCGGATCGTTTTGAAAAATTAGCAAAGAAAAACAGCAACCTTTTCGACCTCAAGAATCGTTTTAACTTAGACATTGATTATTAAACCATATGAAACCATTCTCCATTGGCATAATTTGCCTTTTACTTATCAGCAGTTCCTGCGAAGATGACAGTTCCTCAACAACTGCCACAGAATCTGCAGAAGCAAGCAAAAAAAACAACGAAAGTTTTGATGCCCGCGCAAAACGCGAAATCACGGCGTCCCTGGCTATTCCTGCCAATGAAAAATACAGTATCCGGATTTACAAGGAATACATCAATGCTGATACGATTCAAGATGCAGTCATTACTCTGAACAGAATGGAATACGCCATCAATCAATCCATTAAAAACGGAAACGAAGCAAAAGCTGCAGAAGTAGGTTACACCGGAAATTACAACTACATTTTCTATTACGACGGTGCTATGGATCGTATTTCAAACCCGATCTTTGCTCCTTCCAGTCCGGGAAGAGAATTGGACGTGGAATTCCGTTCCATTGCTGCTCCAACCAGAAAAGACGTGATTATCGGGTATCGCATCCGGAATTCGGGATGGAAAACGTATTTCTCCGTATTTAATGATCACGACTTCATGATGGTTTTCCAATGGAAATACTTTGATCATGCAGGAGAAGATCATCCGGAAGCGTTTATTCATGAATATGAAGAAAATCCGCACCAGGTTCCAATGGATATTGCCATCTATGAAAGTGAAATTGATGGTCACAACAAAAACATCGGGGATATCTACAAGTACATTCCTTCCATCACGAAGAAAAAGACTTTGAAGTTTAAATTCTTCCTGGATCCGGTGGCTAAAAAATACCGTCTTTATCCTGAATTTGCTAAAAACTTACCTCCAAGACCAAGGGTATGAATTCCGTAGAAGCTGTTATTGAAGTTCCGTCGTCTCTGAGATATCGTTTGATCATCCCTGAAGGCCCCGTAAAACACATCGTGTATGTGTTACACGGTTACGGTCAGCTGGTTGCATACTTTCATCTCAAGTTTGCAGGAGTTGCTTCGAATGACACGCTTTTCGTTTTTCCGGAAGGAAGACACCGCTTCTACCTAAAAGGAACTTCCGGAAGAGTGGGCGCATCCTGGATGACCCGCGAATGGAGAGAAGAAGATATCCGTTTGAATGTGTTGTCACTTGATTTGCTTCACCGGGAAATCAGCCAGAAATACCCAGCAGAAAAAATCACTGTTCTTGGTTTTTCCCAGGGAGGTGCAACTGCCGCCAGATGGTTGGCTTATGGTAAGATCAACTGCGATCATTTTATTTCCTGGGCCAGTGTTTATCCTCCGGATCTGGAGATTGAAGAATACACATCAGTTGCTAAAAAATGTACTTTTGTTCTTGGAACCGAAGACGAATATTTCCCGGCACCCGAACAGGAAGCCCTGATTTCCGGTTACCGGTCGAAAGGAATTCAAATTGCCCGCTTTGAAGGCAAACACGATATTCACGAAGAAACACTTATCGCACTATTATGAAACACTTATTTACACTCTTTTTACTGCTGTTTGCATCTCTGACAAGTTTCAGCCAGGTTGATACCGAATTGTATGTAGATGATGAAGAAACAACTAATTCCCGTTTCGAACCCTACTATGAAGTTGGAGCAGATTTGCACTTTTCAGCAGGTAGTTATGGTGGTACGGGAGGATTGGGCTTAAAGTTCGGGATTGTCCGAAACAAATATGTTTCTTTCGGACCCTCTTTACGCTATCATTATTCTTCTTACAAGAGTCCGCAAACCGGTCTTTCAGGTTCTTATTCGGTTTATGGTGGCGGTGCCTTTGTTCATGCCCGTTTTTTCAACTACCTGTTCGTCGGTTTCGAATTCGAAATGCTTTCAAATCCTTATAGTTATGCAAATGGAATCATCTCGGCTAAAAGAGTCTGGGCTCCAACCGGCTTGCTTGGCTTCGGATTTTCTCACGCTTTCGGTGAGCAGCAAAATTTCCGCTTAAATGCCGGGGTGATGTACGACATCATCGATAATGCAAACAGTCCTCTCAGAACCGGGTATTTCATGAAAAAGGAAAACGGGACGTTAATTCCCCTGATCTACCGGATTGCCTTTTTCTTCAAATTGTGATTTGAAAAGCGTATAAACCGCCATATCTGAATACGTATTATTGAAGAAGATCCGTTCTTTAAAGTGAGCTTCTTTTTCGAATCCCAGATGTTCTAACAGGGAAATGGCTCCTCTGTTCTGCGGAGAAACAAGTGCTTCAATTGCATCTGTCATGGAGTTCCTGGAAATAAACTGGTTCACTTGCTTATTCTGACGCATTTTCAGAATCTCTGACGCATCTTCAGGTTGAATTTATCTTAAGAGCAATCGCTCAGTTTTAATCTCCCGAAAAGAGTCGAATACGTGTTGAGTAACTTCCATCATTAAATTGAAATTTGGGATGTGAAAAGCGGAAATGTTCAAAGCGTTTAAATTCAAATTTGAACTTTTGAACTTTTGAACTTTTGAACTTTTGAACTTTTGAACTATTCCTCTAAAAACAAAAAATCCCCCGCCAAATGACGAAGGATTTTCAATGCTTATTTCAATGAACCCATCGGGCCGAAATCAACCAGTTCTACGTAGAAAACCAATGTTGCAAACGGTGGAATACTATTCGGATCCGGAGATTGTTTTCCGTATGCCATATTTTGCGGAACGTACAATTTATACTTCCCTCCTTTTTTCATTGCCGGAATACCGATTGTCCATCCAGGAATCACTGATCCCAGGTTGAACACCGGAATTTGTGGATTGCTCAAAGATGATTGTAAGGTGTCGCCTTCCGTATTCATCAAGACGTAATGAGCTCTTACATCACTTGCAGCTGTCGGGCTTGCACCATTTCCTGCTTTAATCGTTTCCAGGTAGATTCCATTTTGCAACTCCTTCACTCCTGCAATTGTTTTCACTTTGGTGAAATATGCATTTTCTCTCTTGGTTACTTCAGCCATTACGCGGTTGTTGATCTTCGTCATGAAATCTTTCATCATCGCAGCTTTTGCCTCTTTCTTAATCAAGGTATCCGCTTTATTCAACCCCAATTCAAAACCGTAGATCAAATATTCTTTGTCGAATTCATTGTAAGATTTAGCCTGCTCCCAGCTTGTTTTGAACATTCCTCCAAGGAATTTCCCGATACAAAGAGAGGCCTCTTTTGCATATTGTTCGTGGAATTCCTGCTGTGTTTGTCCCAACAATTTCTGAATGGTCTGCTGGCAATTTGCATCAAATGCCTTCTCGTTGTCCAAACCGATTTTAAATCCGTTTAAGATTTCCGCCTTGTCGTATTTTGCAAAATTCGGATCCTGCAATACTTGTCCTGCATTATCTGAACCCATTAAGTAGGAAATCTGCTTTTTCGGTGAGTCCAATGGCAACGATTTCACATCAGCTTTCGCGGAATCACTTCCACAAGCATAAGTCACCGCCAGTAACAGGGATGCTAAAATTATTTTCTTCATATTAGTTTTCTATTCCTAAAAGTTCAACATCAAAAACAAGTGCCATGAACGGCTTGATTGCTCCTCCCGGATGCGGATGCGCTCCGTAAGCTAAATCCTGAGGAATGTACAAACGATATTTGGATCCAACCGGCATCAATTGCAATGCTTCTGTCCATCCTTTGATTACTTGGTGTACTCCGAAAGTTGCAGGAATTCCGCGCGTAATTGAACTGTCGAATACCGTTCCGTCGATCAAGGTTCCATGGTAATGAACATTTACCGTATCCGTATTTTTCGGTTTAGCCCCTGTTCCCTGTTCGATTACTTCGTATTGCAGACCAGAATCAGTGGTTGTAATACCTTCTTTTTTTGCATTTTCAGCAAGAAAATCTTCCCCTTCGGTTTTGTATACTTCAAACTTGGAAGTCGTGATTTCCTGAATATATTTTTGAATAATCTCGTTCGCCTGATCCGGAGAATATTTCATTGTTTTCCCTTGAAAAACATCTGAAATCGCTTCCGCCATAACAGTCGGATCAATTCCTCCCAAATCTTGTTGTAACAGGCTATCTGCAACGCTTAAGCCAATACAGTAACTAACTGCTTGAATATCTTGTGACATGCTTTTTATTTTGAGGCAAAGATAATGCTTAATTACGAATGACGGGCGCCGACCAAATTTAAGTTAATGATGTAGTTAAAACTCTATGAATAATCTCAAACAGGTTTGTTTTCAAATGATCCCTTTCAATAATTCGTAATTAGTTTCGGACTCCTTTTCCGATAACTCGTCCGTACATTGACATTTCCAGTTTCATAGTCCCGTCTTCCTGTAGTGTGAATTCCATTACTCCGTTTGTTCCACCCTGGCGAATTGCCTGGAAAACTGCCTCCGATGAAGGGAAAAACCGCATGTCCCAGTTTGCTTTGTCCGTGTTGTAAATCAAATGTCCGTCCAGGTAAGTAATTACGTGCTTTTCATCCGGATTTTCAGGGTCTGCATATTCTCCTACATATTGTTTGATCACTTCTTCTTTCTGATCTGCTTTCTTTACAAACTCATTAGAACACGGCTTATTATCAATGATTTCACTGATCGTTTCATATGGACACACCCCATTTTTGAAATTATTCAGCACGATAACCGTACGGTCATTTTTAGAACTGTAATGAATCAGTGTAATGTAGCCGTCCCAGCTCCCGGTATGTCCGTAAGAAATCGTATTGTTTCTTTTACGTACTTCGAAACCAAAGCCATAAAGAACATCTTCATTGGTAGAAGTTTTGGTAGTCTCCATCACTTCTTCAAATTCTTTTTGTGTCAGAAGTTGATTGTTATTGAGCGCGTTTATCCATTTATACAGATCTTCCACCGTAGAATTTACCTTAGCAGCTCCATAAATTCCGTCCATATAATAAACCGTCATGTGTCCGATTTTCGGATCGTCCTGGGTTACTTTTTCAAAGGAATTATCTACCCAATCGTATCCATAAGCATAATTCTTTATTTTTTTGGGTTCATATCTTCTATTGTAAACGAAAGTTCGATTCATTTTCAATGGTTTAAAGATCTTTCGGGTTAAATAATCTCCCCACTTTTGCCCGGACACTTTTTCCATAATACTCGCAAGGAGCACATAATTGCTATTGGTATAAGCATACTTTGACCCGGGCGTGAATTCCAATGTATCTTTTGTTTCTGCCAGGTAGTTGATCAAATCCTGGTTGCTTGCAATCCGGTCGCTCTTCCAATTTTCGCTAAAAGATCCTGCAAATAAATAATCAGGAATACCACTTGTGTGACGCAGCAGATCATAAATCGTTACTCCTTTGAAATTGGATAGTTCCGGAAAGTATTTCGTAATATCATCCGTGTAATCCAACTTCTTTTCACGATGAAGCAATGCAATTCCAACGCCCGTAAACTGTTTGCTACAGGACGCCAGTTCAAAAATGGTTTGTGTGTTGTTCAACTCTTTTGAAAGTTCATTACTATAACCTTTTCCGCCTTTGTAGATGATCTTTCCTTTTTCTGCTATCAATACGCTTCCGTTAAATTGATTTTGTGCTGCAAGAGTCGTAAATAAGGAATCCAGTCGTTTTTCTGTGTTGTTTTCTTGTCCAAAAGACCATGTGCCGGCTAATAGTAAAGCTGACGTTAAAGCTGTTTGAATACTCATATTGTTTTGTGATTTTAGTATGTTTCGCAAACATACGAAATTTTTCGTACGAAATAATTATTAGAATATTTTAACAACAGCAGTGATCTCAATCCGATAACAATCGCTACGGAAACAGTGGTTAATCCCGGTGGTATTTCTTTTGTTCCTCTTCGTATCTCGGAAGGTTCTTTTTATATTCTTCCACATTCCAGGTCATTCCCCAATACGATACGTAATCCCGGAGTTTATTCAATCCCACTTCTTCCCGGCGCTTGTCTACATTATCCGGATCTTCCAATGGCAACACGTAGTTTTCACCGCTCTCCCGGAAGAAACCGATCTGGCTGCCGTAAATCTGTTTTTTTCCTTGTCCGAGAGCTACCCGGTCTTCCAGCAAAGCCAAACTGGAAGCCAATGCATTTCCTTTTGCAACAGCGTCACGCATCATGGGCAGGTATTTTTCCTGTGTTTTTTGATCCGAATGTTGAATCACCAAAAACAAGGTGGAATTTCCTTTTTGCCCCACTACATTCGCTCCGAGCCATCCTTTTGTATCCAAAATACGGGTTACTTCGATCAGATTCAGGGAATCTTTCAGGTTGGCTATTTTCCACAATGAATCCATTTGTGGGGAATCCCAGCCGTATTTCTCCTGAATTTCTCCCATTTGTACCCGGGTTCCCTGATCTTCCTCGTAAATCGAATCCAGTTTGGCCCGTAATGGTTTATCGTAATTTGCCTCTTGTTTTTCTTTATTCTTCGTGACCAATTCAATGACTTTCTTCCAGCGTTTGTCCTTGTGCAGGGAATGGAGATCCGAATCGGAAATCATGTGTTCCAGGTTGGTGTAATATCCGCTTTTCGTGATTTGAAACAATTGTTCGAAAGCAGCATCCGGTTTGCCGGCCAAAGCCCAGGAACAGGCAGCGTTGTAGCGATCTTCCGGATCTGTTTTTTCTCCAGAAACGACAAAAGCCTCCGCAAATTTCTCTGCAGAGGCTTTGAACTCTTTAATTTCATAAAGACCAAATGCCAGTCTTACCAATGAATCATACGTTTGTTCTTTCTGTGCGTTTACATGCGCGTTTCGCACCCAGAAAAAACACATAAAAATCAATGCGCTGAAAAGAGATGTGGTTCTGATCATTTGATATTTATTGGGCTTTGTTATGAGTACAAAATTACGCAGGTCAGAAACGAAATACTTGTAGAATTGGGACTCTTACTCGTCAAATTTCCAAAAAATATCTTCTTCTCCCATTCTTTGAATGCTTATAAAAAAAGTACTCGGATTTTGTCCCGTTAATTCCTTAAACCGGTTGGTAAAATCGGACTGATCGTAATACAAACTGTAAAGAGAAACTTCCGTCAGATTCTTCAATCCCAAATTGTGTGCTCCCTGGATACTTGTCCGGAACTTGACTACTTTTTTATATTCTTCAATCGAACAGCAAAGGTGTTTTTTAAAATGGCGCAGCAGTGTTTTCCGGCTGATTCCGATTTTCGATGCCAATTCATCTACCTGGATCGTACCGAACGATTCAAAAATATGCTCCAGCGCCTCTTCCACATAGTTCAATTCCGGATTCGGTTTGAAACGTTTTTCAAAAACAGCATCCAGCAAATCCCGTTTCGATTCGGTATCCTGAGTTTCAAATACTTCTTTCAATTCAGGAAAAATCTCCGGATTCCAATGTTGAAACGAAAAGGTTTCCGGATCATACAATTCTGAAACAGGCACCGAAATAAACCGATTCATTCCCAAAGGATTAAATGCAACGCCGATCTTTTGAAAAACTCCCTTCAGTTCAACAGGAATCTGACGGGTATAATTCATGGTAAACAAGGTTCGGAAGTTTTCTCCCTCCTTGTAAACCGTAAATCCATGTTTGAAATGAGGATAAAAGACGTAGTTTTTCCGGAATTCCACCTCATCGGAATGATGGAAATAATAGTATGAAATGTATGTTGATACCAGTTCATTTTTCGGCCGGATAGTCACAAAACGTTCCATGACGATAAAGGTAGTTCCTTACAGGAATTCCGTTGATGTAACAATTGTTAAAAAAGCTTCTTTTCGGGCTTTATATTTTGTTTACCTGTACCTCATCGTCCTGTTAATCGCGGCAACTCCGGATGAATGGTTTTTGGTAAAAATGTAATTCTGCAACTTTTAAAATTTGTCGATTCGTAATATTACGAATCGACAAATCGTGGGGATAGCAAAATGATAATTTTTGATTTTGCAGGATTTGAATTTACGTTATATTGACCTTTGCCGAAATCACGCATTTAAAGCCCCTTCCAAATCTTCCCAAATATCTTCGATGTGTTCCAAACCAATACTCAAACGAACCAAACCATCCGAAATTCCTACTGCTTCGCGCTCTTCCTGTTTCAGTTTACTGTGCGTTGTGGAAGCGGGATGTGTTGCAATACTGCGGCTGTCACCCAGATTCGGAGTAAGGGAAAACAGGTTCAGACTATCCAGGAATTTTCTTCCGGCTTGTAATCCGCCCTTGATTTGAAAGGTCACGATTCCACCGCCGTGTTTCATTTGTTCCCGTGCAATGTCATGCTGCGGATGCGAACCTAAAAACGGGTACTTCACCCAATCTACCTGTTCGTTCTTCTCCAGTCTTTTTGCAATTTCAAATGCTTGTTCGCAGTGTTTTTCCATTCTCAGATGCAAGGTTTCCAAAGCCTTCGAAAGAATCCATGCATTGAACGGCGACAAAGCCGGACCGCTGTGTCGGGCAAAAGCCTGGATTTTGGCAATGATTTCCTTTGTCGAAACAATCAATCCGCCCAAAACCCGTCCTTGTCCGTCCATGTATTTGGTTGCGGAATGAATCGTAATATCGGCCCCCAAAACAAGCGGCTGCTGTAAAACCGGAGTTGCAAAGCAATTATCAACTACCAGCAAGACATTTTTCGACTTACAAATTGCAGCCAACCGTTTGATATCAATGATATCCAAACCCGGATTGGAAGGTGTTTCGATGTAAACAATCTTCGTCTCCGGCCGGATTGCCCGTTCGTATGCTTCATAGTCGATCGCATCAACATAAGTCGTTGTAATTCCCCATTTCGGAAGAATAGTCACAAACAACTGGTGTGTGGACCCGAAAACCGATTTGGATGAAACAATGTGATCTCCATTTTCAAGCAGGGCAGCAAACGTTGTGAAAACAGCAGCCATTCCTGTTGCTGTTCCCCAGGCCGCTTCTCCACCTTCCAGGCGCGAAACCTTTTCCAGCAATTCGTCTACATTCGGGTTCGAATAACGCGAATAGATATTTGCTTCAATTTCATCTGAAAAAGCCGCCCGCATCTGTTCTGCATCTTCGAAAACATAACTGGATGTCAGATACAAGGGAACACTGTGTTCTGCTTCCTGAGAACGTTCATTTTGAATGCGGATTGCTAAGGTTTCGCTTCTGTAATTATTCATGATTGATGTT
>NZ_JASLCN010000339.1 GCF_030151805.1 Fluviicola sp. | reverse complement strand
AGCAAATAAATCCTCAAAATAAAACACACTGTCCTCATGCATTGGTGCCTCATTAATAATCCAGTCTGCAATAACAGGATCCTTAACTACCTCGACAAGACCAAGCGATAAGAATAACTTTGCATGACGATACTGAGTATTTTCAGAGCTATAACCCCGAATAATATCACTCCAAGCCATGGTGTTTTCTTTAAAAACATTCACACTGGCAAGCTTTGTAGTTGAGGGATTATAACGGTGTTCACTCGCCGTTTTTTCCTTCTGAATTCGTTTTTCCTTTTTCTGACAGCCAAAAAAAGTAGCGCTGCTACAAATCGATAACGCTAGAAAAACATTAAGCATCGTTCGCGTAGGGACTTGCACCAAGTTTATAAATTGTTTTTTCATAAATTTTTAGGTTTTCATAAATGAATAGTACTAATTCTTTTAAATTTAATTAAAAACGCAGTATACACTAATTTGCCTATGAACTAATTGTGAAGGGCTACATTTATAATTATCTAAAAGTAGAAACAAGACAAGCTTTTTCTTAATTTCGAAGGAAATATGGAAAAAGTCCCTCAAAAAATATCAAAAGTTCAAATGACAAGCCACGCCTTGATCATTTTTGCAATTGTTGTCGTGATACTTTACCTGGGACAAAGCCTCATTATTCCACTCATTTTCGGAGCAATTCTCTGGCTGTTAATGCGGAAAATCCGCTCGCTCTTTTACGTCATCGGGTTACAGGATCGCTTTTTCCCCAAAGGGCTCAAAACACTTTTAAGTTCGGCCATTCTGTTTTCGTCCGTTTGGGTGATCGGAATGATTTTTGAAAGAAACATCCAGGAACTGATCAAGTATTACGATGTTTACAACACCAATTTCACTGCAATCCTGAAAGAATTTGACCACGTATCCAGCTATAAAATTGAAGATCTGACCAAGAGTTTCAACTCAAACGATCTGATCAGTAAATACATTACTTCAGCACTCAGCTCATTGCAAACCATTATTTCGAATGTGGTCATCGTGTTGATTTACATGCTTTTCATTATCATGGAAGAATCTTCTTTCAAGTTCAAAGTCAAAGCGATGTTCCCGGAGAAAGAAGCGTACAATGAACGCATTGAAGTCATTCGACGGATTGAAAAAGCAATCACCAATTACCTTGGAATCAAATCCTTGATTGCTTTGGTCTCCTCCACCATCGGTTATTTGATTTTCACATTAATCGGGTTGCATGCTCCGTTTTTCTGGGCATTACTGATCTTCATGTTCAGTTTCATTCCGTTCTTCGGAGTCTTGATCAGCTCGTTTTTACCTGCTATTTTTTCCATCATTCAATTCGGAACTTACAGCGAATCCTTGATTATTCTTTTCAGCACAGGATCTATTCAATTCTTTGCCGGAAATATTATTGAGCCAAGAATCATGGGAAACACCATGAATGTAAGCCCAATCGTCGTGATTCTGTCTCTTGGTTTCTGGGGCTTCATCTGGGGACTTCCGGGAATGTTCCTGAGCGTTCCGATCACGGTGATTATGGTGATCATTTTCTCTAAGTTTAAGTCTACCAGGGGAATTGCAATCTTACTTTCCGAGAAAGGAGAAATCGAACATTAATGAAGGCTTTTTTAATCTTTTGTTTCCTGGTTACAGCTTTCGGTTCCTTTTCTCAATTTGAGGACGAAGTCGAGGATAAACCTGTTTTTGGCGGAACAAATGTCATTACAAAAAATGCCGCCGGACAAGTCGGTATTAAATCTGCAAGCGGAAAGGAAATCATTCCCTTTGTATACTCGAAAATCATTGAGAACCACTTAGGTCTTTTCGTTTTCAAGATCAATAAATCCAACGGATACGAGCGTTCCTATTCGCTTGGTTATTACAACCGGCAATTCAAACAGGTTCTTCCTTGCCAATACAACAGCTTGTTGGCTTTGGAGGAAGGTTACATCATTGCATCTCAGAACAGCGACAAAAAATTCGGGTTAATCGATACCATCGGGAGAATCATCATTCCGTTTGAATACGAAGAAATGGCTGCGCCAAGCGAAGGTCTTTACCTGACGAAACTGAAAGGGAAATACGGTTTTATCAATAAGAAAAATCACGTGGTCGTTGATCACGAATTCACCTATGCAAGTCCTTTTTCGGAAGGATTCGCCGCGGCAAGCAAATCCGGGCTGATCGGCTACATCGATCGGAAAGGTAATTTCGAAATCAAGGAACAATTCACTTCAGCCGATGATTTTGCTTACGGCTATGCACAGGTTTTCTTTTACAATCAAACCAGCATGATTGATGTAAACGGTCTCATCCTGTTTCCTTTCATTTTTAAAAGTATTCATGCTGTCGGAAACGGACAATTTGTTTTTGAAGCAGGTGAAAACTTGCGCAAAACATTGGTTTCAACACTTCCGAAGCTTGGAATTGCCCAACGTCCGAATGAACTTTCCCAATACGATTCATTGGTTTCGACCATGGATTCAGAGATTGATTCCGAAACGCTGGAGGAGAAATTCATGGGTGTTTTGAATCTGAACAAACAGTTGATCGGTGGAAATGATTTTCAGCAGGTCATTCATTTGATTTCGGAAGATCAAAATCAGTTATATGCCGTTCAGAGAAAAGGAAACAACGAAGAAAATTCCTCTAAGATTTACAATTTCGCATTGATGGATGGAAACGGAAAATTATTGACTGATTTTCGTTTTTTCGAAGTAAAGCCGGAAGAAAAGATTGTTGTAGAAGAAGTGAATGACACTTTTATCAGTTATCGTGTGGATGCTTCCGGAAAGTTAATCAAACTGGATTAAGATCACTTCTCCCTTTTATCCGGATCTTTCTTCACCTCTTCTTCCTTGATAATTTCCCGTGGTTTCAATAATTCCTGCCAGGTTTTAGGCCGGAGGAGCGGATTCCATTTAAATTCCGGTAAAAACTGTTCTTCCGGATCAATTTGGTTGATCGGGTAAAACTTCCCGTCCGGCTGATTCAGATAAGTTACTCCGACCACTTCCCCGCTATCCAGGTAAACTCTCAGATCTGACGAAAAGATCCTGTTCAACCCTTTTCGTTTGATCACGATCGCCGTATCGGTTTTTACTTCTTCTTCCGGGTAGAAAATAGTCTTTGCCTGGCCAATCACATCCGATCTCATCAATTCATTATTTTTGAAATAAGACCAGATTTCTTTTCCGGAAAGCTGATTGTAATATTTTCCCGAATCCAGTTCATTGGCGGCAAAGGCTTTCGGATAAAGATGTGCTTTTTCGATCAGCGTATCATTCTTTACAAATACCCTGATCGTATCTCCGATCAATTCGGAATTGTAGCTCCAGAAATGCGCATTTCCCCACAAATCCATGATTCCTTCGGCTTTTTTGTAATCGAGTGAATCCGACACTCCCTGAATTTTATTCTGAAAAATGCGCACATCGCGCCCGCCTCTGATCCGAAGTGTTTTTTCCAGCGTATCTCTTACATGAAACAAAGTATCTGCCCGAAGAAACAAGGTGTCTTTTGATTTCATGATGCGAATCAGCGGGAAATCCGTCAGAACATCCGTTAATGTTTTTCCATCCGACACAAAATGCCCGGCATTAAACTGTACTTTTTGAGCAGTGTCGATCATCTGTACATGTCCTTTTCCAAGCGCATATTTCCGTTTGGGCGCATAATACAAACTATCTCCGGTAATCACTCGCGGCTCTTGCTCGATCTTTGCATTATTTGTCAGCAAACCTTCTTCGGTTTCGACATGATACCAGCCCCGGTCGCAATAAAACTTCGAATCTTTAGTCGTTCCGACGGTCGGACCGTAGAAAAACACTTTATGAACCAGGTAATTGTAATGCAGCGTATCGGTAGTGAGTTTCAGATCATCACTTTTGTAAACGACATTTCCTTTGAAAAATGCCTCTTCGGTATTCGGATAAAAATAGCCGAATGTACTGGTGAGTACTTCGTTGCTTGTAATGTTCTCGATACGCCCCTTATTCCGGTAAATGGCTTTTGAACTTTTCGCATCGTAATCCAATGAATCGGTCGTGACCTTGTACTCCCGGTCGCGAA
The DNA here is from genome assembly GCF_030151805.1 of Fluviicola sp. Taxonomy (GTDB): domain Bacteria; phylum Bacteroidota; class Bacteroidia; order Flavobacteriales_D; family Crocinitomicaceae; genus Fluviicola. The sequence goes on along the minus strand of NZ_JASLCN010000339.1, from coordinate 4,148 downwards.
TCCTCACATGTCCCCACAACTTTGCCAGTTTTGTTCTTCCATTGTAATACAGCGAATCACAAAACAAATTCAAGGTATCGGCTTTGTTGATCTGGACTTTTCCGTAAGCCCAAACTTCGCCCGTTCTCTCTTTGTAATGTGCAGAATCACAAAACATGACATTTCCCTGGTATTTGAAATTCAGGAAACCAGAAAGACGCTGTTTACCCGTTCGTTCGTCGTAAGAAAGTTTTTTAGCTCCGGGAAGTAATTCCAGCCAGGAACCCTGGGCCATTGAAAATTGCGTGCACACAAAAATTGCGCTTAAAAAAAGCGCAATTCGATAAGTATATGTGCTGAATAACTTCAAATTATCTCGTTGCCAACGTTTGTTTACGATCCGGACCAACAGAAACTGTTGTAACCGGCACTTGCAAATGTTGTTCCAAATAGTTCACGTAGTCTTTCAATGCTTCAGGAGCTTCTGAATAAGAAGTCAAACCAGTCAGATCTTTGTTCCATCCCGGAATATCTTCATAAACAGGCTCAATCGTTACTCCGTCGATATCGTAGGGCATGTAATCCTGCTCTACTCCGTCTACTTTGTACTTTGTACACGCACGAATGGTTTCGAATGTGTCCAAAACGTCTGCTTTCATCATCGCCAACTCGGTTACACCGTTGATCATGATTGCATATTTCATTGCCGGAAGGTCGATCCATCCGCAACGGCGAGGCCTTCCGGTTGTAGCACCGAATTCTCGTCCTTCTTTACGGATTTTCTCACCGATTTCATTTTCCAATTCTGTTGGGAATGGCCCGGAACCAACACGCGTACAGTATGCTTTGAAAATTCCGATTACATCACCGATTTTTGAAGGTGCGATTCCAAGACCTGTACAAGTTCCTGCAGTTACTGTATTGGATGATGTGACAAACGGATAAGTTCCGAAATCAATGTCCAGCATCGTTCCCTGAGCTCCTTCCGCCAATACTTTTTTCCCTGCTTTCATTGCATCGTTCATGTATTGTTCGCTGTCAACCGCAGTCAACCCTCTCAACACTTCGATTCCTTCCATCCACGGACCTTCCAATTCTTCCAGGTTGTATTCAAAGCCTTCATAATGCTTCAACATGTTCAAATGCTTCTCAACAAGTGTCTGGTATTTTTCCTTGAATGACGGCAGGAAAATATCTCCTACACGCAATCCGTTTCGACCTGTTTTATCCATGTAAGTAGGTCCGATTCCTTTCAACGTACTTCCGATTTTATCTTTTCCTTTGGAAGCTTCGGAAGCTGCGTCCAACAACTTATGCGTTGGCAAGATCAAATGTGCTTTTCTGGAAACAATCAAACGCTCTTTTACATTGATGTTGAACGGAACCAACTTTTCCAATTCTTTTTGAAAAATAACCGGGTCAATTACCACTCCGTTTCCGATCAAATTCACCACATTTCCATGAAAAATTCCGGAAGGAATCGTGTGCAAAACGTGTTTCACTCCTTCAAATTCAAGTGTGTGACCTGCATTTGGTCCACCTTGAAAACGAGCAATAATATCATATTGCGGAGTAAGAACATCTACAATCTTTCCTTTCCCTTCATCTCCCCATTGTAATCCTAAAAGAACATCTACTTTCATGTGACTTTATTAAATTTCGCTTCAACTTCTTCTGTCGAATTGAAGCAGCTAAAAATTTCGTTTAACTTGGATATTTCGAATAGCTTTTTCACGGATGGCTGTAAGTTTACCAACACGCAGTCCAAGCCTGTTTTTCGCGATCTTGTCAGAATCCGGACAAAGAAATTCAGACCGGTACTGTTACAATACTCCAAAGCGGAACAATCGCACAACACAGCTTTCAATTCATTTGTTAATACCTGATCTATTTGATTTAAGGCTTCAGTCAGTCCTTCGTCGGAAATGATTCTTCCTGAAATTTTGACCAATACAAAATTCGATGACTTCGTTATGTCAAACTGAGCACTCATTACTGACCCTGTTCATTCTCTTCGTTTCTAACTCCGTAGAAATAAAGTGAATGATGCTGAATTTTAACTCCGAAGATTTCTTCGATCGTTGCTTTAATACTTTGGATTCTCGGATCACAAAATTCGATGACTTCCCCGGTGTCCGTCAGAATAACGTGGTCGTGCTGTTTTGATCCGTGAGATTTTTCAAACTGAGCCAGGTTTTTTCCGAACTGATGTTTCCGAACCAAATTGCAAGCCAATAAAAGCTCGATGGTATTGTATAAAGTTGCTCTGGAAACACGGTAGTTTTGATTCTTCATCTTGATATACAAGGATTCGATATCAAAATGACCTTTGTAGTTATAAATTTCCGACAAAATTGCAAAGCGTTCGGGGGTTTTTCGGTGCCCGTTTTGCTCCAAATATGCTGAAAATATATTTCTGACTGTTAACTGCAGATCTTGTTGTTGCATCTGACAATGTTGAAAGGGCAAAAGTAGTTATTTTTTTCTTCTTTACCACCAAGAACAATTGCCATAATAAGAAGTTTTCAACGAATTGTGTGCCTTTTGCACATATTTCCTTTTTCTGCGCTATTTGGATATCAATCTGAAGTAAATCATCACCTGGAAATAAAGCGGATTATAGCTTCTCGGTGCAGCGCTTCCCGATTTCTGAATGGAAAATCTGTTATCGCCCGGATTTCCTTTAAATTCGTACTGAGCAGGATCAAAAGCGAAGGTGTAATTTTCATATGCATCCCTTTCCCTGAATTTCACTTTTGTTTGCATTTGATACCCAATTAAGGTTTTTACTCCGATAAACCGGTATTCCCAGTTGACTCCTATTCCGAATCCGGCATGAAACGCGGTTGACATTTCCCAATCTGAAACCGGAACCTTCTGACAGCCACAGCTATCCCGGTAGCTCACTTCCATATACGCCCGATAGATTGTCATTCCCATATCTGCACGAACAAATCCTGAAAATCCTTTCCACGGAGCCATGAAACGGTATTCGGTATAAAGAAGTGGTGTAAATGTTCTGGCTTTCAATTCAAACGTTGCTTCCAGCGGAAAATTTTCCGAACCTGATCCGCCTTGCCCATACTCTTCCGGTAAATAGCTTTTGGATTGGTTCATTTGTCCCAACTTCTGAAAACCGAATGAAAATCCCAACAACCAACGGGATCGCGAACCCATTTCTCCCGAAAAATCAAAAACATGCCCAACACGATCGTTGTACCAGGATAAATCATTCATGGTCCTGAAACCTGTTTGATTTCGATCCATTCGGATGATGGCATTTATTCCATATCCGAAACGAAAAACATTCCGGCGTTTACCGGCAACCAAATCGTTCAGCTTGTTTAAATCCAGGTAAGCCGCATCTGTTTTGATCGGAAGCGTACCCGAGGTTTCATCCGGTTCGGAAGTGTTGTTTTTGGCTTTTTCCGGTGGACAAACTTGTGCATTGCCCTGAAAAAGAATAAGGAAAATTCCGACGATGCAAGTAGCAATATGTTTCATATGAGCAGTTTAAACCCTCCCAAAAGCAACAAAATTCACGCCATGAAATGTTAATTTGCAAAATTGATTGATTTGCATTTTGCCAAAATGGCAATTCGCAATTTTACGAATCCGTGCAAAACGGATCATAAAACCGTTCTCCGTTAATCTTCTTTCGTATCGTATCGCTCTACCCGCTTCACTCCTTCTACCTGCTCAAATTTGCGCATCAGGGTATCCAAGTGTTCCGTATCGTATACCAGAACATGAATTCGTCCTTCAAACAAACCATCATTGGCTTCGAAGGAAATGGATTTCATGTTCACGTTCAATTCATTCGAAATCACTTCGGTGATTTTATTTACAATTCCCACATCATCAATTCCGATCAGGCGGATAGCTGCCACGCGCGCTACCAAATCCTGACTTCTCCATCTTGCCTTAATACAACGATAAGCCATTTTGGACTGCAAATGTTCTGCATTCGGGCAGTTGATGCGATGAATCTTGATTCCTTCCGAAATGGTAATAAACCCGAATACAGGATCTCCCGGAATCGGGTTACAGCAACGAGCCATTTGATATTGGATGTTCTTGAAGTCTTCTCCAATGATGATGGTATCTTCCTTTTTGTTGATTTTCGGATAGACATCCAGCTCGTGTTTGTCTTTATTAGCCGCTGGTTT
>NZ_JASLCN010000319.1 GCF_030151805.1 Fluviicola sp. | reverse complement strand
GCCAATACTCCTTTTTCTTCCAGGTTCTGAACAACAATCATGTATGTGGTTCCCTTTGTTTCCTTCAATACTTGTTTGTTTCCCTCCAATTGTTCTATTAAGGTGTCGATCAACACCAATCCAAAGGAAGAATGGCCAACCTGGGGCTTCCAAACTCCGTTATCAAAATAGGTAATGCGCAAATGATTCTCTCCTTCCCGTTGAATTTCAATCTGAATCTCAGCATCTACCGTCGTATCATCAAATGCATGTTTAAGCGAATTAGATACCAGCTCATTCACCAAAAGTCCGACCGGAATAAGTGTTTTTAAGCCAATTTTTCCTACCTCTGTTTTGATCTCATAGCCTACCGTTTGCTCCCTGAAACTAAGATTCATAATCTCGTGGATCAATTCATCCAGATAATCGCCAATCCGAATCTGGGATAAGTTATCATTCTGATAGAGTTTTTGATGGATCAGCGACATCGCCATAATGCGATTGATGGATTCCTGAAACAAGGTCTGAAACTCCGGGTTATCGACTTCCTGGCTTTGCATGCGCAGCAAACTCACAACGATCTGCAGGTTATTCTTTACCCGGTGATGGATTTCCCGAACCAACATGGTCTTTTCTTCATTCTGTAAGAGGATTTTTGTATTCTGTTCCTTCACCTGATCGTAAAATTCCAACAGTTTCTTTTCTGAAAAGCGATTCAGCTCCAAAAACAAATAAAACAAGTAAAAGTTTAAGGAAAATGCCGCCATCACTTCGATTAACAACGATATTTTTTGATACATCGTAAGCGCTTTCAGGATCAGAATCTGGTTATTCAGGTGAGCAAAAATAAATACGCCGATTACGCCGATCGATAGCATCAGCAAGATATAGCCCAGTCTGCGCCCCAATGTGAAAAACGCCACGAATACGACTGTCATCAACCACAAGACATCCACCAAATGGAGTCTGCTGTGATAAAACATTAAAGCAAAAGCGACAATGACGTAACCGCCGATCGAATAAATATAAAAGACTAACAAGTAATTGTTGTTATTCGATTTCATCAGAATCAGGCTGGCGATGCTTATAGCAAGTGCCACGGCCATCATACTAAAGCTTTCCATGGACTCAAAATAACGCGTATAGGAAAGAATACTGAATATGATCAGGCACATGATAGACATGCGAAAAGCAAGTTTCACCCGCAATTCTTCAAAGTACGTGATAACTTCACCAGGAACAGAGTCAGATTCTAAATTTTTCAATTGATAGCAGTGTGAATCGAATATACTAAGTTTTTCCAATTTATCAAGAAAATTGTCACTCAAATCTAAATATGTAATTTCGTGTACGATGAAACAGGTAGCTTGGATTACGGGTGCTTCTTCGGGAATCGGAGAAGAAATTTGCAAACAATTGGCGCGAAAAGGGTTGCGCCTGATCTTGTCGAGCAGAAGTGAAGAAAAACTTCTCGCATTGAAAAAGGAACTTCCGAATCCGGAAGAACACCTGATTGTACCTTTGGATTTAGAGCATTCCGAACATTTTCAGGAGTTGGTTAAACAAACGCTGGAACAAACAAAACGCATTGATTATCTGTATAATTGCGGCGGTTTGAGCCAACGTGCCGAAGCCAGTGAAACTTCCATCGAAGTGGACCGCAGAATCATGGAGATTAATTATTTCGGGACTGTTGCACTGACCAAAGCAATTCTGCCTTACATGCAGGCTCAAAAATCGGGGCACATTATTGCAATTTCAAGTATTGCAGGAAAATTTGGCTTCTACCTGCGTTCGGCTTACAGCGCAAGCAAACATGCCATCCAGGGATTTTTCGAAAGCCTGCTTCTGGAAGAGGCGAAAAATCATATTTCCGTAACCATCGCTTGTCCGGGAAAAATCAACACCCCGATTTCGTTAAGTGCTTTGGGGAAAGATGGAAAAGCGCATGGCGAAATGGATCACAACCAGGCAACAGGAATGCCGGTTGAGACATGTGTTTCCATCCTGTTGAAAGCAGTCGATAAAAAGAAGAAAGAAATTCTGATCGGAAATAAAGAAATCAAAGCGGTTACCTTAAAGCGTTTCTTCCCGGGATTATTCTGGAAGATTATTGCGAAGCAAAGCGCAACTTAGAGACAAGAGGCAAGACTTAATGAGTTATTTAAGTCCTGACTCTTGAAATCCTGACTCTTTCTGTCTAGATAATCCCTTTTTCCATCAAAAACATCGCTACATGTGTTTCAATGCGCTTGCTAATATTGGAAGTATCGCTTTTCACGAAGGCAGATCCTGTAATTTTCTCGTACAATTCAATGTAACGTTCCGTGATCGTTTCAACGAATGAATCCGGCAAATCGGGCATCACTTGTCCTTCCAGGCCTTGAAATCCGTTTTCGATCAACCACTGACGCACGAATTCTTTGGAAAGCTGGCGCTGATTTTCTCCTTTTGCCTGACGTTCTTCATAGCCATCTGCATAAAAATAACGCGATGAATCCGGAGTGTGAATCTCATCAATCAAAATCACTTCTCCGTTTCTGATCCCGAATTCATACTTCGTATCGACCAGGATCAAACCTCTTTCAGCAGCCATTTCTGTTCCACGCTGGAATAAAGCACGCGTGTACTCTTCCATTTTTTCGTAGATCTCCTGCGGAACGATTCCTTTTTTCAGGATGTCTTCGCGGGAAATATCTTCGTCATGACCTTCGTCTGCTTTCGTAGCCGGAGTAATAATCGGTTCCGGAAAGCGGTCATTTTCCTTCATTCCTTCCGGTAAAGTAACCCCACAAAGGATTCTTCTTCCCAAGGCATATTCTCTGGCAGCATGACCGGCCAAATATCCTCTGATCACCATTTCCACACGCACAGGCTCACATGCATATCCAACCGCAACAGAAGGATCCGGCGCGCCGATCAGCCAATTTGGAACGATATCGCGAGTTGCCTCAAGGAACATCGTTGCAACCTGGTTCAAAACCTGACCTTTGAATGGAATTCCTTTTGGCAGAATATGATCAAAAGCTGAGATACGATCCGTTGCTACCATCACCATAATATCATTACCGATGGTATACACTTCACGTACTTTCCCCCTGTAAACATTCGTTTGCTTCGGAAATTTGAAATTGGTACTTGTTATTGTTTCGTTCAACATCATCTGAAATTTTGAATCGTATATTACTTTCTTCTTGATTTCGGTTTAGGCTCTTCTTCCCGGTTATTATTGGAGTTTTCTTTCTCAAATTTCTGCGCTTTTTCAATCGCTTCCGCTTTATCGAAGGCGTCAATGATGCGTTTCACCAGGGAGTGACGAATAACATCACTTTGCGTCAAACGGATGATCTCCAATCCTTCCACATCTCCCAGGATATCCAAGGCATAGGAAAGCCCGGATCGCTGACGATGCGGTAAATCCACCTGCGACATATCCCCGGTAATCACAAACTGAGCGGTCTGTCCCATACGCGTCAGGAACATTTTCATCTGCATCACCGTTGCATTCTGAGCTTCATCCAGGATCACAAAAGCCTTGTCGAGCGTTCTACCACGCATAAATGCCAACGGAGCGATCTCAATGATTCCGAATTCGATCATATCCGCCAGTTTTTCCGGTGGAATCATATCTCTCAGCGCATCGTACAAGGGCATTAAGTACGGATCGAGTTTTTCCTTCAGGTCTCCCGGAAGAAACCCCAGGTTCTCCCCTGCTTCAACTGCCGGACGCGTCAAAATGATTCGTTTCACTTCTTTCGCTTTCAATGCCCGAACTGCCAATGCTACTGCAGTGTACGTTTTTCCTGTTCCAGCCGGACCAACGGCAAAAACCATATCACTTTTATTCACCGCCTGAACCAATTTTCGTTGATTGAGCGTTTTCGCTTTGATTTTTACCCCGCCGTTTCCGTGAACCAGGGTTTCTGTTCCGTCGGAAGAGAGCATTGCCGAACCGTCGTCCAACATCAGGTTGTCGATATTATTCTCAGTTAAAATATTGTACTGGTTAAAATGCGCTAAAATCAATTCAAACTTGCGTTCAAACTCTTCCATCACCTCAGGATCACCATGTACTGTCAACTCATTTCCGCGTGAGTTGATCTTCAATTTTGGAAAAAAAGACCGGATGTGTTTCAAATTCGAATTGTTTACTCCAAACAATTCTGCCACATTCACCCCTTTTATTTCGATTTTCTTCTCTGTCAATGTGAATAAATCTTTCGTTTCTAAGTTTCGGTTGTATTATTAACCCGTATTTTTGAAACAAATTTAATTAATTTTTCAACGGATACGGACAGTCTTCATCAAATGGGAATTATCACTCTGACTACAGATATGGGATTGACCGACTACTATGTAGCGGTTTTAAAGGGAAATTTATTCAAATTGGCTCCCGGAGCATCTGTGGTAGATATTACACATCAGGTAAGACCTTTCGATATTGCAGATGCCAGTTATTACATCCAGGCTGCTTTCCAGGAGTTTCCGGAAGGAACCATTCACATCATCGGCGTGGACAGTGAACCCATTATCAATTCCAGCAATGGTGCTTATCCGAGCATCATGTTGTTTAAAGGGCATTATTTCATTTCCAATGACAACGGCGTTTTTGCTTTGATTCTGAAAGGTGAAAAACCGGAAGGTTTCTGGAGAATCGACAATGTGCTTTCCAATCCGAAAGGATTGCGTTTTCCGGTGAAAAATATTTTTGTTCCGACAGCTGCACGCATTCTTGCCGGAGAATCGTTGAACAATATCGGGTCGGAAGAAACTTCCTGGCGCGTTGCGCATACCGTGAATGCCGTGATCGAAGAAAACCTCATCAAAGGTTCGATTGTTCACATTGACCATTACGGAAACGCCATTACGAACATTACCAAAGAAATTTTCGCACGCTTTGAGGATGCTCCTTTTACGATTCTGTTCCGCAAGCGCGAATACTATATTGATGAAATTTCCAGTACGTATAACGATGTTGCCCCGGGAGAACGCCTGGCTTTCTTCAACGACAACAACCTGCTTGAAATTGCCATTAACAAAGGAGCAACCGGAAATGGCGGCGGAGCAGATTCTTTATTCGGGCTCCGGATTCATGATTTGGTTCGGATTGAATTCAATCCGCGCGGATCGGCGAAAACGCTCGACTCTTTATTTTGAGTTTGAAAAGGTTCAAAGAAATTGAAAATGGAGAATGGAAAAGTGAAAAAGGTGTTTAACCAAACAAAACATTTGAACATTTGAACATTTGAACATTTGAACGAAACAAACAAAACTTCAA
>NZ_JASLCN010000303.1 GCF_030151805.1 Fluviicola sp. | reverse complement strand
TTGGGATTGTTTGTGACGGCGACTTGTGAGTTTACAAAGTTTGATGATCCTTCCCGGGAATCGATCGGTGAATTGATTTCGCTGAATCCGAAAGGAGGTTCGATTTGTTTGATGACAACGACTCGTTCGGTATATATTTCGATCAATACGCAGGTAGTTGCCAGTTTGTTTACGCACGTGATCGAACGGGATGTCAATTTTGATCCGCTGCCTTTCGGAGAAATCATGCGCAGAACTAAAAATACGTCCGGTTCATCTGATAACAGAAGGTGTTTCAATCTGATCGGAGACCCGGCTTTGAAAATTTCCCTGCCGAAATGGAAGATCGTAACGGATTCGATTAATCATAAACCGCTTTCTATGGGGGCAGATACCGTAAAAGCACTGACAAAAATGCATGTGGTAGGACATTTGGAAGATTACAATGGAAACAGATTAACGACGTTTAACGGTGTTTTGGCTCCTACCATTTTTGACAAACCGAAAAGTGTTCAGACTTTAGGAAATGATCCGAATTCACCGATCATAACGTTTAAGACTCAAAAGAATGCGCTTTACAAAGGTCGAGCAACGGTAACCAACGGAGATTTTAAATTTGAATTCATCGTTCCGAAAGATATTGATTTCAATTACGGAAGAGGAAAAATCAGTTATTACGCGGATAACAAAGTAATCGACGCGGATGGCTGGGACTCCACTTTTGTTGTCGGAGGAATTAATCCGAATCCGCCGGTAGATAATGTGGGACCAGAATTGAAGATTTACCTCAATGACGATTCTTTTGTGAATGGAAGTATTTCCAGCGCGAATCCTTTATTGGTTGTGGAAGCTCATGATGAATTCGGGATCAATACCGTCGGAAACGGAATCGGGCATGATATTACGGCTGTTTTGGATGGGAATACCGGGAGTCCGATTATTCTGAATGAATATTACAAATCAAACCTGGACAGCTATCAGAATGGTAAATTACAATATACATTGAGAAATCTTTCCGTTGGTGCACATACATTGGATGTGAAAGTATGGGATGTGAACAACAATTCAAGTACGGTTCGCCTGGAGTTTACGGTAACCGAAAATCAGGAAGTTCAATTGGATCACGTGTTGAATTACCCGAATCCGTTTACTACACATACCACTTTCATGTATGAACACAATCAATCCTGTGCTTCGTTGGAAACTCAGATCAATGTGTATACGGTTTCCGGTCGTTTGGTAAAGACGATTAATCAGCTGGTTCCAACAAACGGATTCAGAGTAGAAGGAATTTCCTGGGATGGAAAAGATGATTTTGGAGATCAATTGGCCAAAGGTGTTTATGTTTACCAATTAAAGGTTACGATGCCTGATGGTAAAAAAGCTCAAAAAATGGAAAAGTTGGTTCTTTTAAGATAGTTGCACAATAAAAGTGTCAATTTTGCGTATTTTTGTCACAATTAAAACTGAAATAGATTCATGTTATCACATAAGTTATTGATTTTTACGTTTTTTGTTAGTTATCTTTCTTTTGCACAGCCTGGTGGACAAGGAGTTACACAAAACGATATCCAGTTAAACACCATTACCACTGCACTGCCCTTTTTAGGCATCAACCCGGATTCCAGATCCGGCGCGATGGGAGATGCGGGAACAGCTTTGAGTCCGAACTCATCTTCTGTCATGTGGAATACAGCGATGCTTAATTTCTCTGAAGATAAGTCTGAAATTGGAATTAGTTACACTCCCTGGCTGAGACAGTTAACAAATGATATGCACTTATCTTACCTTTCGGGTTATGCGAGAGTGGGAAGCAGACATGTTGTTGGGGGAGCATTGCGTTATTTCAGTTTAGGAGAAATCACTTTTACCGATGGAAATAACAATTACATCCGTGAGTTCAAACCGAATGAATTTGAATTGACTTTGGCGTATGCATTTAAATTGGCAGATAAACACAGTATCGGGGTAAACGGAAAATTTGCTTATTCCAACTTAACGGGTGGATTGGTGACTGCAGGAACGGAAACGAAAGCTGCAATTGCGGGGATGGCAGACATCTCATATGCTTACAGAACGGAAGATATTAACTGGTTTAAAGTAAACGGAATTTACTCTTTGGGAGTAACGATTACAAATGTTGGTAACAAGGTTGCTTATTCGGCAAATGCACGAAGAGATTTTCTTCCGACTACTTTGAAAATCGGAAATGCCTATACAGCTAAAATTGACAAGTACAATAAATTGACTGTAAGTATCGATGTTTCGAAATTGCTGGTTCCTTCACCTGCAGTATATGCAAACATTGACGGTGAAAAAACATTGATCTCAGGAAAAAGCAACGATGTTGGTGTAATCGCCGGAATGATCCAATCGTTCTACGATGCACCGGGAAGAGTAATCAGAGACAGTAACGGAGATCCGATTGCGAACGGAGACGGAACTTTTCAAGTGAAAAAAGGATCCAAGTTCGGAGAAGAGATGCGTGAAATCATGATCGGTTCCGGATTGGAATACTGGTACAATGACATCTTTGCGCTTCGCGGAGGATATTTTTACGAAAACATTTCAAAAGGAGGTCGCCAGTTCTTTACCATGGGGATCGGATTCAAATACAATATTTTCAGCTTTGACTTCTCTTACCTGGCTGCAATGAAGAGAAATAATCCATTGGCAAATACGATGAGATTTACACTTCGATTCACGTTGGGAGATAAATCAACAAACGATTCCAAGGCTAAACCGGAATAATGGATATTCGAATTGGTTTTGGTGTTGATGTTCATCGCCTGGAAGAAGGTCGCGAATTTTGGATGGGAGGGTTAAAGCTCCCATCTTCATTTGGTGCCGTCGGACATTCGGATGCGGATGTCTTGATTCATGCCATTTGTGATGCCTTACTCGGAGCATTGAACCTGCGTGATATCGGTTTCCATTTCTCAGACACCGATCCCAAATACAAAGGAATCGATTCGAAAATTCTGCTGAAAAATGTCATGACACTGATTGCTGAAAAAGGGTTCTCAGTGGTGAATATTGATGCAACAGTTATTTTGGAAAAACCGAAAGTAAATCCGCATATTCCGGAAATGCAGGCTGTTCTGGCAGCATTACTGGAAGTAGAAACCGACAGGGTTTCGATCAAAGCAACTACCCACGAAAAAGTAGATTCATTCGGAGCAGGCGAGGCCGTGAAAGCGTATGCTGTTTGTTTGGTTTCGAAGAAGTAGAAAATGTTCAAATTGATTTAATTAAACAATGTCTCAATTTTGAATTTTCCATTTTCAATTCATTGAACTTTCGAACCCTTTTAACCTGTTGAACCTTCTTCAAGAATCATATCATAGCGATGCATTCCTTCGCCGTAAGCATTCTCAGTTATTTTCACTGTTCTGAATCCATACTTTTCAAAAAAGGGGTAGGAAAATTGGGTGGTATCCAAAATGACTTGTCTGCCCGGAAATTGCTTTTTGATTTCAGCCATGCGAAAAACCAATAGTTGTTCACCAAACCCTTTCTTGTGGTACTCGTTGTGAACCATTCCCCAGGCAAAAGTGATTGCATCTTTCCCTTCTTTTTCAGCAAAACCGCCACAACCGATGAGTTTGTTATCTAATTCCATCACATAATACGGCAACTTATCAGATTCTTCCGGATTTTCCAGCTTCGTTAAGAATTGTTCAAAGTCGTTCACTTCCTCCGCAGTGAAATATTTCGGAACATTTGTTTTGAATGCTTCCATGCACGCGCTTTTGTCGGAAACGCTATACTTTCGGATAGTTGCCTGATTTTGAGTCATCGGATAGTTGTTTACTGATAAAGATAACTGTTCCTGTTCATAATTTCAAAAGCCAAGTAAGTGCCACCTTGGGCAGACTTCGTATATTTGTCGTCATAAGAATCTCAAATGAAAGTAAACCCAGCATATAATACGAAAGAAAGTTTATTGGAATTGTACAACAAGCCGTTGTTGGAACTGGTGTTCGAAGCAGCCACGATTCACCGTCAATTTCATAACCCGAGAGAAGTACAGATGTCTTCTTTGTTGAGTATCAAAACAGGTGGTTGCCCGGAAGATTGTGGATATTGTCCGCAGGCTGCACGTTATCATACCGATGTGGAAGCTCATAAACTGATGACTGTTGAATCGGTGATCGAACAGGCGAAGAATGCACAGGCAAACGGTTCATCGCGTTTGTGTATGGGAGCTGCCTGGAGAGAAGTGCGCGATAACAAGGATTTTGACAATGTCATCGAAATGGTTGCTGCAGTCAATGATCTTGGAATGGAAGTTTGCGCTACGCTTGGAATGATGAATGAAAATCAGGCACACCGTTTGAAAAATGCAGGTTTGTTTGCATACAACCACAACCTGGATTCATCCAAAGAATTCTACGGAGATGTGATCTCTACCCGTGAATACGAAGATCGTCTGAATACGATTGATAATGCAAAAAAAGCAGGTTTAACAGTTTGTTCCGGAGGAATTATCGGAATGGGCGAGGCGATCGAAGACCGTGTTGGTTTATTAATGAGCTACATGGAAATGGAAAATCCACCGGAATCTATTCCTATCAATGCATTGGTAGCGGTTGAAGGAACGCCGTTGGAGGATCAAAAGCCAATCGAACAATGGGAGATGATCCGCATGGTTGCCACAACGCGCATTGCTTTCCCGGAAGCAGTAGTACGCTTGTCTGCTGGAAGAACAAAAATGACCATGGAAGGCCAGGCTTTGTGTTTCATGGCAGGAGCAGGATCCATTTTCGCAGGAGATAAATTGTTGACTACTCCGAACCCGGAATTCAACGAAGACAAGGAAATGTTCCAGATTCTGGGATTGATCCCGAAAGAAGCATTTGCTGATGGTGAACAACCGGTTTCAAAACCAGATCCGATTATCCAGGCAAGAAAAGAAAAAGAGGCACAAAGAGCGAAAGAATTGGCGGAGGCGAAAATTGCTTCAGCAGGATTCACGCCGAGAAAAGTGACCACCCTTTCGTAAGAAATGAACGTGAAATTTCAAAAGCGTTTACAAGATAGACAAGAGAAGGGGAGTTTGCGCTCCCTTTTGTCGTTTGATGGCTTGATTGACTTTTGGTCGAATGATTATTTGGGATTGGCCCGAATTCCGCACCAAATTGAAATCCTGGGAAGTACAGGGTCCCGATTAATTTCAGGGAATTCCAAAGCGGTTGAAGCGGTTGAAAAGCAAATGGCGGCTCATTTTCAATCGGAAGCTGCTTTGATCTTCAATTCGGGCTACGATGCCAATCTGGGATTGTTCTCATCGCTTCCGCAAAAAGGAGACACCATTATTTACGATGAATTGGTACACGCCTCGGTCCGTGACGGAATCCGCTTAAGTTTCGCGAACGCCTTTTCGTTCCGGCACAATGACGTTCAGGATCTGGAAAAGAAGCTTCAAAAAGCAGAAGGAAGCGTTTTCGTAGCTGTAGAGTCACTTTACAGCATGGATGGAGATCTTGCTCCTCTGAAAGAAATAAGTAGATTGTGTAAAGCATACGGAGCATTGCTCATCGTTGACGAAGCACATTCCGGAGGTGTTTTCGGAGAAAATGGTTTAGGGTTGTGCCAGGAACTCGGAATCAGCGAAGACGTATTTATCCGTTTGTTCACTTTTGGAAAAGCATACGGAACACATGGCGCTACGGTTTGTTGTTCGGAAGAAGTGCGTCAGTACCTAATCAATTTTGCGCGCTCTTTTATCTATACAACAGCACTTCCGGAAAGTTTTTACCAACACATGATGAGGCAGGTTGAATTAAGTAATAATGAATCTTTGAGAGAACAGCTGCAACAAAACATTACATCTTTTTCTGACAAAATCAATTCGACAATCAGCTCAACCCGTTCCCCGATTCAGATCATGGAATTCTCAGAGCTGGAAACCTGTAAAGCAAAAGCAGCAGAACTTCAACAGGCCGGTTTTGCCGTGAAAGCTATTTTACCACCTACTGTTCCGACCGGTTCTCAGAGATTGCGGATTTGCATCCATGCATTCAATACCAAAGACGAAATCGACCGGTTGACTGATTTATTGAAATAAAAGGAGTGTATTGCGCCTTCGCTTTTGGATAGAATTGAAGCTGTTCGTAATATTACGTCCTGGTTTTAGTGGTATTATTTTCTAATTTACCCATAAAAGGTGCTATAAACGGGTAAACTTCCGGTAATTTGACTGGACGTAATATTGCGGAATTACGCCCGTATTGAATCGAATTCCGACAAGCCTGATTTATTTTCTTTCATTTTTTTGAAATAAAATTTGGAAACTTAACAGTGTTAAGTATATTTGCATCATTCAATTTTGAAAATGGGAATTAACGAACGCAAGGAACGGGAAAAAGAAGAACTGCAAAAAAGCATCCTGACAGCTGCCAGGGAAGTCTTTTTGGAGAAAGGTTTTGACCAGACCTCTATTCGTTCGATTGCCCAAAAAATTGAATACAGTCCCACAACGATCTACCTGTATTTTAAAGATAAAGATGCTATTATCTATGCTTTGCATACGGAAGGATTTCAATTGCTGGTGAGCAAAATGGAGGTGCTCAACTCGGTTGAAAATCCGTTCGAACGCTTAAAGGCAATGGGACGCATTTACCTGCAATTCGCCGCGGATCACCCAGATTATTACGATTTGATGTTCGTTCAGAACTCACCGATGAACAAACTCGATGAGGACGATGAGACGTGGAAAGAAGGAATGGTGGCTTTCGAAGGCTTGAAATGGACCATCCAGGAATGCATGGAACAAAAATACCTTCCGTTTGAAGATGCAGAGGTCGGAGCCTACATGGTTTGGGCAACGATGCACGGAATGATCAACTTGTATGACAGGGGCAGATGCAAGGTTTTGGATGAAGTGAAACGCGAAAAAATCGTGGATCTGGCTTTCTCCGAATTCTTAAAATTGCTCGATTCGTATAATCGCTAATTTTTTTAATATTTACTTAACACTGTTTATTAAAATAACAATGATTACTATGAAGCAGAAATTAATCATTTTACTGACAGGACTGGGAAGTATGCTTTTTCTCCCAAGTGCCTGGTCTCAGGAAGTATTAGACGCATATATCAAACAAGGATTAGATTCCAATCTGGTATTGAAACAGCGTTCAGTTCAATTGGATAAAGCGCTTTTGGCTTTGAATACAGCAAAGAGCAATTTTCTTCCTTCCGTTAACTTCAACGCATCTTATACCAGCGCTGAAGGAGGTCGTTATTCCGAACTTCCGGTTGGAGATATGTTGAATCCCGTTTATTCGACCCTGAATCAAATGACCGGAACAAGTGCCTTTCCGCAGATTCAGAACCAACAAATCAATTTCTTACCCAATAATTTCTACGATACTTATATCCGGACTTCCGTTCCGCTTCTGAATATGGACATTTACGCAAACAAGCGCATCCAGGAACAAAAGGTGGAATTGAGCAATCTGGATATGCAGGTTTATGCCCGGGAATTGGTGAAAAACATCAAAGTTGCTTACTACAATGTGATTATGGCTTCCAAATCGGTTGCCGTGTATGAATCGAATAAAAAGATCCTGGAACAGAACGTGGCTTTGAATGAAGCGTTAATCAAACAGGGAAAAGGTTTGAAAGTGAACCTGCTCAAGGCGCAAACGGAATTGATGAAGATGAATACGTCGATTTCCACTGCAAAGAACCAATTGAAGAATGCCGAAGCGTATTTCAATTTCCTGATCAACCGATCCTTGGATACTCCAATCATTCTGGAAGAAGTTGCTACATCCAACCCGCAATTGGAAACGGTGAAAGAACGCGAAGAAGTGGGGCTGATCAATCAATCCATCGAGATTCAGGAATCGGTTTTGAAAATGAATAAGAACTATTGGGTTCCGAAAATCAATGCTTTCCTGGACTTAGGTTCACAGGGAACGAATTGGGAAGTCAGCAGAAAATCGGCTTACTATATGTTCGGTGTTTCGGCTTCTATTCCGATCTACAATGGTTCGCGCAATCAGCAGCAGATCAAGCAAACCAAATACGAACTGGAAAACGCGCGTTTGCAGCTGGATCAGGTAGAACAGCAATTGGAATTACAACGGCAACAAGCACTTCGCAATACTTTGAATGCGCGGGAAAACTGGGAAACCGCGAAAGTACAATTAGAAGCCTCCAAAGAATATTTTGCCCTGGTTTCAGGCGCAAACAGAGAAGGATTAACGAGTCAGTTAGAGTTTATTGATGCCTCCAATCAAGTAACGAACGCTGAATTATTCGTCCTGATCCAATATCAAAACTACTTGAGTTCCCTGGCTGAACTTGAGCGGGCAGCAGCAACATATCCATTGAATATCAATCATTAAACTATTCGAATATGAAAAAAATAATAACATCCGGAATAGCGCTTTCTTTGTTTTTGGCTTCGTGCGGCTCCAAAGAAAAGGCTACGAATGAAATTCCCAAGATGGAAGTAATTCCTGTAAAACTGGAATCGTTGAAAGCCATGAACTCCAGTGAAGAAATTCATGTTTCGGGACAATTCACAACAGATGATGAAACCTATTTATCCTTTCTTTCCGGTGGTGTAATCCAGAAATTGTATGTCAAAGAAGGAGATAAAGTAAGTAAAGGTCAATTATTGGCGACGCTCGATTTGACCCTGGTGAAAGCAACGGTCAGCCAGGCGAAATTGGGACTGGAAAAAGCAAAACGTGATTTGGAACGGGCTAAAAACCTGCAAAAAGAAGGATTTGCTACCCTGGAACAAATGCAGAATGCTCAAACCGCTTTTGATGTGGCTGAAGAACAGCTTGAATCAGCGTTGTTCAATTTAAAATACGCGGAAATCCGTGCTGTTTCAAACGGATTTATCTTGCGTAAACTGGCCAATCAAGGTCAGTTGGTTGGGAGCGGAACTCCTGTTTTTGAAACAAACGGTGCAGGAACCAATGCTTTTAAACTGAAAGTCGGAGTAAGCGATCGTCAGTGGAGTCAGATTCAAATCGGAGATGTTGCGGAAATAGAAGCAGATGTATTCAAAAACCAAAAAGTACAGGCCAAAGTTTCCCGGAAATCAGAAAGCATTGATCCGTACAGCGGAACGTTTACGGTTGAGTTGGAGTTGAACGGAAAAATTCCTGCAGGTTTGGCAAGCGGTGTTTTCGGAAAAGCTGTCATTCGCCTTTCGCAAACTTCCGAGAACTGGAAAATTCCCTACGAAGCTTTGTTGGACGGAAATGCAAACGAAGGATTTGTTTTCATTTCAAACGATCAGAAGACAGTGAAGAAAGTGGCCGTGAAGGTGGAAAACCTGGATCAGAATGTGGTGGAAGTTTCGGAAGGTTTGGAAGGATACAAATACGTGGTGGTTTCCGGTGGACCTTACCTGAACGAGGAATCAACAATTTCTGCAAAATAACTTCCCGACGATGAAAATAGCAACATACGCAGTACGCAATTACCAGTTCACACTGGTGTTGTTTATCATGGCGATCGCGTTGGGGGTCAATACGCTTCTGACTATGCCGCGGAGCGAGGATCCGACGACCAATTCCCCAATGT
>NZ_JASLCN010000301.1 GCF_030151805.1 Fluviicola sp. | reverse complement strand
GCCGGGCTTACCATAAATGAAATCAAAGAAATATTGGTTCATCTGTATGCCTATTGCGGTTTTCCACGCAGTATCCGTGGATTACAAACTTTTATGGAAGTACTGAATGAACGAAAAGCGAATGGAATTGAAGATACAATAGGCCAGGAGGCATCAACCATAAATCAGGATGCAAATAAATACGAACGTGGGAAAACAGTATTGGAAGAGCTTACAAAAATGCCGCAACCTGAATCATTGACTGGTTATTCGGCTTTTGCACCGGTAATAGACACTTTTTTGAAAGAACATTTGTTTGCAGATATTTTCGGACGGGATGTTTTGACCTGGTCGCAACGGGAATTAGTAACTATTTCAGTCATCAGCACCATTGGAAATGCAGAACCCATGCTAAAAAGTCATTTAATCATTTCGCTGAATATAGGAATAACCCCCGGACAATTGGAAGAATTGATCACGATCATTCAGTCAACAGCAAGTAAAAAAGAAGCGAAAAATGCCCGAAACATTTTGAATGAAGTATTGAAAAGTCAGCAAACCCAATAAACAATGAGACTTGTTCTGGAATTCAGGTGATTTTATCTGCATTCCGCTACAATAACGTTTGATTGAACTCAAACCCATGCCGGTAACCTATCGGTACTGCGGAAAAAAATGATCACGCCCCATATTTTAAGGAACGATGAACAATTAAATAGAAATGATGAAACGGATTTCAATAATCAGTGCAACAGCGCTATCCATAACAGTCAGTACGATGTCACACGCTCAAACAGCTCAGAAAACGGTTCAACCGAATCCCTATACGCTGGTATACGAAGGAGCAATAACCGAAAATGTGAAAGGGAAAGTAAACATTCATCCGGTCAGCTATAAACTGAACGGGATGGATATTGCAGCCAATGTATATACGCCGGCAAATTATGATTCTTCAAGGAAATACCCGGCAGTAGTAATTGCCCACCCGAATGGTGGCGTAAAAGAACAGGTTGCAGGTTTATATGCCCAACGATTAGCCGAACAAGGGTATATCACCATTACCGCAGATGCTGCTTACCAGGGTGGTAGCGGAGGCACACCAAGATATGTCGATAAACCCGCAAATAGAATAGAAGATATTCACGGAATGGCAGACTTTATTTCCCGCTACAAAGGTGTTGATACTGCCAGACTGGGTTTACTTGGTATTTGTGGAGGTGGCGGATATTCGTTAAAAGCAGCTCAATCAGACAAGCGATTTAAAGCAATTGCCACTTTAAGCATGTTTAATTCGGGAGTGGTGAGACGAAACGGATTCATGAATTCACAGGTATCAACCATTCAGGAGCGCTTAAAGAAAGCCTCGGAGGCACGGGCACTGGAAGCCTCAGGGGGTGAAATTCTGTACGCAAACAACAGTGCCGTTCCGTTGACTGATCAACAAATAGCAGAATTGCCTTTTGATTTGTACAGAGAAGGATACCTCTATTATGGAAAAACACATGCACACCCTAATTCCAGTGGAAAATACACCTTAAGCAGCCTGATGGATCTGATGATATTTGATGCTTCGACCAATATGGATTTGATCAATCAACCCTTATTGATGATTGCCGGAAGCAAAGCCGATACTTATTACATGACAGATGAGGCATTCAACAAAGCTGTTAATGTTGAAAGCAAAGAGCTGTTTTTAATTAACGGTGCCACACATATTGAAACGTATTGGAAACCGGAATATGTCAAACAGGCGGTAGATAAATTAGTGAATTTTTATCAAACCAATCTTTAACGTTCAGAATGATGAATAACATGTTTAAATACCTTATACTGATTCCGGTTATATGGCTTGCAGGATGTCATATCAATCATAAGACGGATCATGTAAATCAACAAACATTACCCGTTTTCCCGCAAGGTGAAAAAATCACGAATGATAATTTCACGGGAACAGTCTACCTGCAAATGCTCATGGAAGCCGATAGTTTGAATCCGACATCCATTGGAAATGTGAGTTTTGAACCGGGAGCAAGAACCAGATGGCATGAGCATCCTGCCGGGCAGATCTTATTGGTAACCGATGGAGTAGGTTATTACCAGGAAAAAGGAAAATCAAAATTGATACTGCGTAAAGGAGATGTAATCAAATGCCCGCCAAATGTATTACATTGGCACGGAGCAAGCAAAGACACTAAATTTGTTCAGTTGGCGGTTACCAACACTCAAAACGGAGTGCCGGTTTGGATGGAACCGGTAACAGATCAGGAATACAATAACTAAAAACAAAACGATGGAAGTGAAACAAGTAAAAGCATACGGTACGGAAAATGCCGAAGCACCTTTGAAGGGATTAACCATTCAAAGAAGAACAGCAACCCCGCACGATGTCGAAATCGATATTCTGTACTGTGGCGTTTGCCACTCGGATTTGCATACAGCTCGTAATGATTGGGGAGGAACAATTTATCCGTCGGTTCCGGGACACGAAATCGTCGGAAGGGTCATTTCCGTAGGCAATCATGTCACGAAATTCAAAACGGGCGATTTGGTAGGAGTTGGCTGTATCGTTGATTCGTGCCGGGAATGCTCCAGTTGTAAGCAAGACCTCGAACAATACTGCGTTTCAGGCATGGTTGGCACTTACAATGGAAAAGACAAACACCTCGGCGGACATACTTTCGGCGGTTATTCCGAGAAAGTAGTGGTTGACGAAAACTACGTGCTGAAAGTTCCCGAAAATTTGAATCCGGCAGCAGTTGCACCGATTCTTTGTGCAGGAGTTACAACCTGGTCGCCACTGCGTCATTGGAACGTGACCGCAGAAAGCAAAGTGGCAGTAGTAGGTTTGGGCGGTTTAGGCCACATGGCGATTAAACTGGCAAAAGCACTTGGAGCAGAAGTAACCTTGTTCTCCCGCTCTCCTGAAAAAACACAGGATGCATTGGAACTCGGAGCAGATCGTGTCATCATTTCGACCGATGATCAGCAAATGCAATCGGTAAAAGCAGCATTTGATTTGATTATCGACACCGTGCCATATGTACACAATGTCAACGAATACATCCCGACACTAAATATCAACGGCACACTTGTGCTTGTGGGTTATCTCGGACCCCTGGACCCAATGCTGAACACCGTACCAATGATTTTGGGAAGAAAAGCAGTTGCCGGATCTGTGATCGGCGGAATTGCGGAAACACAGGAACTGCTTGATTTCTGTGGCAAACACAACATCGTTTCGGAAATTGAAATGATCAACATCCAGGATATTAACCATGCCTATGAGCGCATGCTAAAGAGTGACGTAAAATACCGCTTCGTCATTGACATGGCATCCTTGTAAAACGCATGAACAAGAAAGAAAAGCAGCATCGCGGAAGTGATGCTGCTTTTTACGTAAAGTAGTGTCCTGAAATATAGGTGATTTATCTGCGGTACTAAAAAATCACCTCAACCCTCGGGCAAGTCACAGATTTTAAAACATAATTTGTAACACGCAATTTTTCACACATCCGTAAAAACGCAGCCATCAAAAAAGCACCAGAAAACCGGATCTGCATAATTATTTCAGAACAAGGAAAATCCAATATTAACCCAATAATAAAGCATCAATATCCCATAGATAAAGCATCAATAAGGCATAGATATAGCGATGATTGTACCTATTTTAAACAAAGTAAACGAATAATAAACGCCACTCACGAACGAATACCAGTTGACGATACCCGCGATCACTCATTCCAATTTTTCCAGCTGTAATTTCAAATAGTGAATATCGTGTCTGAGTTGTGTTTCCTCGTTTTTGAGCAGCTGTAATTCCGAAAGGGAAGGAATGTGTTTTTTCTTCAGGATAAAGGTAATTTTCCGCTTCATGGCTGCTGTGAATTTCGCCGCGGTTCCGTAAAACAGATAGGCAGGAAGAGCATATCCCAGGAGGATGAATGTGTTTAAATTGGCTGTTGAACAAATGAATTGATCAATGTATCCTTTTTTATAATCAATATTTGCAATGGTGTCAATGTAAAACCAGTTAATTAAAACCAGCCCCCCTGTAATCAGGAATCGTACTCCGAACAAAATCCGTTTTTCCCTGCGCGTAATCTGGCGCTTAATCAATTCGAGTTCGCTAATCCGTACACCAATCGTTTTCAGTCGGTTTTGTTTTCGTTCCAAAGAAACCCTCAGCCGTTCCTCTTCCGAACTTTTTTGAACAGATTTTCCGTTTGTCTCTTTTTTATCATCATCCGGAAGAAAAATTCCGAGCGTCAGGATCGTAAAAACAATGTAGAGAATAACTAAAACAATAAGAATCGGGTAGAGAATGAGCGGAATAGATTCCTCTTTTTTCTTAGCAGGCATGTGAATAGCATTTTGAATTGCAGCGAATCTAAAAATAATCCCTGAAAATCAATAATAAAGCATAAATATAGAACCGTGAATTATGTACCAAACAGGTGCGTTTTTTCAATGAATAATTTTTTGAATTATAAATAAAGGGCTTAATTTTACAACACATCATAATACAACATGGCGACCAAACAATTCTTACTACCGATCTTATTGCTACTTTTCAATAATCTGCACGCGCAGAGTTCTTCAGAAAAGAAATTTGAATTGTCCTTTTATACCTGTGGAATGGGCTCTAACATGGGGGCGAAATTTCTGGTTTTGGATGTCCAAGGTGATGATTTTGTTTATACCAATGAACAAAACCCCTTCTGGGATGGAAGACCGACTAAAAAAACGGATACACTTTGTCTGGGAAAGATCAGGCAAACAACGATTGATTCCATCATTGATCTGATTCAACCGATTCAGGATACCTTGATTTACAATACAAATACAGAAGTCAGAAGTGGTGTGATTCAATATATCCGGATTCAATATGAGAACCGACACTTGCAATTCACATTGCACAATGCCTCAGATCCTGTTGCCGAAAAAATTGTAGCCTTGCTCAATTCGAATATTCCTGAGGACAAGCCACGTCTTTGGTTGTTCAAGACAGCAAATTAAAGCAGTAGGCTTACTTTTTGCGCCGTTTAACAAAATAAAGCGCCAGTAAAAGGGCGAAACCACTGGTTGGCATTACATACCACCAGATGGAATCTTCCGGATCTGAATGGTTCATCGGTTTTTTCCCGGGGGTTGTATTGTTTCCAATCACGAGTAAAGAAGCCGATGTGGAAAGCTCTTTGTCTTTGATACCCGGAACTTCCGGAGGAGCTTCAAACCCGATGGCATCGCTGCGCAATTCGTAACGCCACTTAACGCCGTAAGTTTTATCGAGGTAATCAAAAATAGTTTGATTGTATTCCGCTTCGTTTTCTCCTGTTCCATAATGGAGACAGCCCTGTGAATGAAGGTTTACGCCATAACGTTTTTGAAAAAGCTGATCTTCTGCCGAACTGAAATCCGGCATTCCACCAAAACCTCCGGAAAAGAGAATCTGCATATCATGCTTTTTGATGTCCTGAAGAGCACCTGCTTTGTTGTAACGGGAACTAAAAATATACGAAAATACAGAAGGATCGAAACCGACAAACTTTCCCCAATGGAATGTATCTATTTTTAAAGGAACGATACAACCGGGAAATGGCTCGCGATAACGCCACGATGAGGAGTCATTATATGAGATTACTGTAAGAACTGAATCAGTTCGTGGTATTGCAACTTCATTCTTTTCTGAAGGAAAGCTCAAACTGTCTTCCTGGGAATACGCACTTTTAGTAAGGATAAGTAAAAAGCTTATCGTCAGATAGAAAGATCTCATGTGAGTCAAACGGAGAAGGAATTGAAAAGTTGCTTGAGGGGAATGGAATCTTTTGCAGTCCTCAATGCGTCAATTTGATTTACCCCGACGAAGATCCTTAACAGGACAGATTGCTCGCAGAAAACGGGAATATTTACAGCTTAACTCAACGTTCGTCTGCGCAATTAGCGGGAGATTTCAAAAATCATTTAAACTCCCCGGATATTGTCTGAAAATAAAAACCTCTCAGTAAGTAGTATTGAGAGGTTTTTATGAATTTTAAAAATTCGCGCTACAAAAAAGCAGGCTGGTTGATAAACTAACTAAATTAAGTTGTAGTAGAGTAGAAATTATGCAGACCAGTGATGAAAATCGCATAGCAAAGATGCGCAATAACAAAGGCATGCGTAAGGTGATAATTAACTGAAATACAAAAACAGGTATTTTTATCTGGTTTTATCTTTGAAAGCATAATTCAGAAATGCATAAATTGCATCATGGAATTTTAAAATGGAGGAATGGAAAAAGTACAGGTAACAGTTCAAAGCAAGGTGAATGCACCGGTTGAGAAAGTGTGGGAGTATTGGAATGCCCCGGAACATATTGTGAAGTGGAACAGTGCTTCACCGGATTGGCATACTCCAAGATCAGAAAATGATTTGCGTGCCGGAGGGAAATTCAGTGCCAGAATGGAAGCAAAAGACGGAAGTTTCGGATTTGATTTCGGAGGAGTATACGATGAAGTAGTTGCAAACGAACGGATTGCTTATACAATGGAAGACGGAAGAAAAACACAGATTACCTTTATCAATCACGGAGATGCAACCGAAGTGATTGAAACCTTTGATGCAGAAGGTGAAAATCCAATCGAAATGCAGCAGGCAGGCTGGCAGGCAATTCTGGACAATTTCAAAAAGTACACGGAAACATATTGATCCGGATAGCAGAAATGAAAAACGGGGAGTTGACTGCTCCCCGTTTTTGTTGAAATTTGATTGAAAGAAAGATTAATTCACTGCAAAACGACTGCTTTGCTTGCCGTCTTCACTTCTTAATAGATAGATTCCTTTGCTTAATACCGGTAAGGAAATCCAGGTTTCGCTGCCTGAAACAAAAACCGAAACAGCCGGAATGACTTTGCCGTCCATGCTTTCGATGACAATGTTGTTTAAAACCGAATTAACCCGTAAACAATCGCCATTCGTCAATGGATTCGGGAATAAACGAAGGGTTTGCGTATGCCATTCATCAATTCCCAGTTGATTGATGATTTCACAGGTACTTGTATCAATACATCCGAAAGAATTCGTCACGATCACAGCATATGTTCCGTTGGAATCGGGCGTGAATGTGGCATTGGTTGCTCCCGGAATTGGAGAGTTTCCGTTTGCGCAGTCAATCCATTGATAACCGGTTGCAGTCGGAGCAGTCACTGTGATTGAAGTAACATTATTGGTGATTCCGCTAATCAACGGATTCAAGGCATTTACAACCGTTACAACGGTACTGTCGTCACCATTTACGTCTTGCAGAATGTCGAAATAAGTTCCCGATTGATGATACGTATTTGTTCCCACGTTCACAGAATCTCCCGGACATAAAGTCACGTATTGTTGTGTGACATTACTCGTAAACCCAATAGAAACCGGGCCGTTTGCAGGCAAATTTCCGGTACTGAAAAGTGTTCCCTCGTTTGCCCCGTTACAAAGACCGCTTGTGAGAGAAGTCACAAAACTCCATTGTGTGCCGTTCCAAACTGTCAGAGAGATATCTCCGCAATCGTTCAAACCACTTTGTGCCGCATCATTCCAGCCAACCGTAACCTGTAGAAAATCAGAAGAAACGGAATTTGTAAAATCCCAA